>CAZKGF010000040.1:0-12616 GCA_964552115.1 uncultured Halobacteriales archaeon | reverse complement strand
TCCGACCTCTATCCATCACAGTCACCCGATCGGCGAACGACAGTGCCAGGTCGACGTCGTGTTCGATCAGTACAACCGTTTGCCCAGCAGTCACCTGTCCGATTAGATCGATCAATGCAGCAGACTCGCCTGGAGGGACCCCACTGGTCGGCTCGTCCAACAACAGGATCTTCGGATCCGTCGCCAGAGCCGTCCCGACCTCGAGGCGCTTGCGATCCGCGTGGGATAGCGACGAGGGCTTCGCTGACGGATCGGCATCGATCTCCAGGCGACCGAGCCACTCGGTCGCCTTGTCAGCCAGTTCGGGATCGGGTGTCCCGAGGACATCGAGCGTCTGCCTGGAGGCCTGGACAGCCAATCGAAGGTTTTCGCCGATCGATCGGTCCTCGAAGAGTTCGGTGAGTTGGAACGACCGAACGATGCCACGGCGGGCGCGCTGATCCTCGCGCAAATCCGTCACGTCCGCTCCATCAACCCGAATCCGACCAGCAGACGGTGAGAGCGCGCCGGTGACGAGATCGAAGAGAGTTGTTTTTCCCGCTCCATTTGGCCCGATAACTGCGTGGTGTTCGCCTCCTGGGACCGATAGTGAGACGCCATCGACTGCTATCAGTGAACCAAACCGCTTCGTGAGCTCTTGGAGTTCCAGGGATAGCCCCGACGCCTCAGTCATCGTGACCCCCCACGGTGGTCCAACGGCCGCGCAATGTCCCGGCGGCCCGGACGAGACCCCCCGGGAACCCGAGCACTACGACGACCAACGTCAGCCCCAATACAAGCGTCCAGACATGAACGAAGACGCCGCTGACGAGATTTTCGAAGAGCGTGATTCCCACCGCGCCAACGACCGGCCCCACGAGTGTCCCACGCCCGCCGACCAAGACCCACACGAGTGCCATCGTCGAGAGTTCGAAGCCGACGACCGGTGGGGCGACGAAGCCCGAATGGACTGCGTATAGGGCTCCGCCGAATCCCGCAACCCCACCGGCAACCCCGAAAGCAACAGTCCGATAGACCGCCGGATCGTACCCCAGCGATCGGGCTTTGCGCTCGTTGCTGTCAATCCCACCCAGTGCAGCACCGACGGGGGAGTCAACGACGCGAGCAGTCAGTGCCACCGTCCCGACGAGACCGGCCAATGCCAGATAATAGATGGTAATGTCCGACAGCACCAGCGTCGTGCCGAGAAGGCGCGGCGGTGCTACCCCGAGGCCATTGGCTCCACCAGTCACACTGTCCCAAGAACGCGCGATTCGGTTCGCAACCACGGCGATGGCCAGGGTGATTATCGCAAAGTACTCCGCACCGATTTCACGTCGAAACAGTGGCCCGGCGATTCCAATCGCGAGGCCCGCGGGGACCACCACCGCGGCAGCGATCCCAAGGAACACGCTCGTGGAGACAGCGAGGCCCGCTACGTAGGCACCGACGCCGAAGAATACTGCGTGCCCGAATGTGAGCACACCGCTGTGCCCCCAGACTAGGTCCAGAGAAAGGGCGAAGACGGCATAAATCATCCCCAAAAGGACGATCCCGAGTAAGTATTCCGAGAGGAGCAACGGCCCAACGGCGAGGACGGCCAACCCACCGCCCAGTGTGCGATAGGAGCGTCCCTCGCTGTCCGTCATCGTGAGAAGATCCCCTCCGGTCGTGCCACTATAACCGCGATCGCTGCGACGAAGACGACCGCTTCGGCAACCACGGGAGACAGTTCGTATGTCAAAAGGCTCGCCGACCCACCCACCACAGCGCTTCCCACAACGACACCAGGGGTGGTGCCACCGAGTATGACCGCGAAGAAGGACTCGACGAGATAGGACTGGCCCATTTCGGGGGCGACTGTCGTGATCGGCGCCAGGACAGCCCCCGCCAGGCCGGCGAGCGCGGCGCCGAATGCGAACCCGATACTATAGAGGCGATCCTGCCGGACGCCGAGTAGTTCGGCGGCTTCGGCATCCTGAATAACCGCCCGGAGACGAACGCCAAAATCGGTCCAGAAGAGCAGGACGAATACTGCCACCAACACAGTGATACTTCCAGCTACGACGGCGAGTCGGTACGTGGGGTAGACCACAGGGCCAAGCGAAACCCGTCCCCCGATCGGTAGCGGGACGTCCTTGGTAGTGACCCCGAAGGCCAGTTTCAACAGTTCCTGGAGGATCAACGCGACACCCCACGTGGCCAGAATCGTATCGAGCGGACGGTGATACAATCGACGGACGACGACCACCTCAACGACGTACCCGATCGCGCCAACGACCAGTGGTGCCGCCAGTAACCCGAGCCAAAAACTGCCCGCGGTCGTCCCGACCCACGCGACGTACGCGCCGAGGGCGATAAAGGCCCCGTGGGCCAGATTGATGACGCCCATTAGGCCGAAAATGATTGCTAGACCGAGTGCGGCCAGGGCGAGCACCAACGTCGCCACGACAGCATTGAGTACGAGTGTCGCGGCGAGGCTCATATCAGATTGAGTCGCAGTATTCGGTCGGTTGGACAGCCGAGAATTCGGTCACAGGAACGTGTTTTCTGGCGTCATTGACCCGACTTGCTCGCGTCGGCAGCGTGGCTTGCTGATCTACGTCGATCGAGACATCCCCCGCAATGGTCGATGCGGAAACGCCCCGCAACCCGTCGCGGATAGCGTCGGCGGAGCGCTCGCCCTGACTCTCGATCGCCGCCTGTAACAGCGAGATCGCGATCCTGGAGGTGCCCGTGAGAAACGTAATCGGCATCTCCTCGCCTCGATCCCGGAACGACTGGACGAACTCGCTATTGCGATCGCCCTCGAGTGCCTCCATGTACGTGTGACAGCTCACGACGCCTTCGACGGCCGCCGCTGGCGCACCGGCGAGGAGGCCCTGCCCGTGGGAAATGCCGACGTCCGTCCACTGCCCTCGGACGCCGAAACTGTGCATTTGCTGTTGGATCGCCGGCACACTCGGGCCGGTTAGGGTCATGAACAAGACATCGGGGTCGGCCGACTCGATTCGTGGGATGATCGAACTGAATTCAGTATGTCCGAGCGGAACGTACTCTTCTCCGACGACCTCGCCGCCGTGGGCTTCGAGGACGTCGGTCGTGGTGGCGTTCATCTCCTCGGGCCAGACGTAATCCGAGCCTAGCAAATAGAAGGAGTCACCGTACTCCTCGATGAGCCAGGGAACGAACGGTTCGATCTGTTGGGGTGGGATCTCGGCAGTCTTGAACAACCAGTCGTTGCAGTAGTCTGAGGCCGCCGATCCCTCGTACTCCACAGCGTAGAGCCCGGGAACCGAGTGTTCTGACAACAGTGAGGCCATCGCGATCCGGTTCGTACTACTGACCGGTCCGAAAATGACGTCTGCGTCGTTGTCCGTAATGAGGCGTGTGACGACATCGCGGGTGGTCTGGGGGGAGACTTGTGTATCCTCGACCGGCACTGAGATTTCCACACCATCCATTGCCGGCGATTGGCCCAACGCCTCCGCACCGATCCGAACGGCCCTGAGCATGGTATTTCCGTACGCCTCCCACCCTTGACTCAGCGGTAACGCAGCACCGATGGTGAATGTCCCGCCGTTTCCGCCCAACGGGCCCAGACACCCCGCCACTCCCGACAGGGCTACAGTCCCGAGCCCAGCTAACGTCCGCCGACGGGAGAGGCGCCGCGTCCCGTTCTTGTCTCGATCGTCCCTGTGCCCGTCAGCAGCGGTTCCATCCGGCATCGTCTGTCTGGTCGGAGCGAGGGGGAGGTAGGCATAAAGGGTTTGGAATTTATTCCGTATGTCACCATGTATGAAGACCGAGAGGCTTCAAAGCGGACAACAATCCTTATTCATCCTTCAAACGTGGGGCGACTATGGAAACCCACATCGTGCCGGTCGGCTTCGATTACGACCGGTTGATCGCCCCACTGGTGCGCGACCAGTTCGCCGTCGATCGGGCGATTCTCCTCGAAGGGGCCGTGGGAAGCGAGGCCAACGTCGAGTACTCCGCACACATCGCCGAAAAGCTGGAGGCTGACTTTCAAAATCTCCTGGGCGCGACGACGCGACGGATCGTCGTCGAGAACGTGTACGACTACGATAGCGCCTTCGTCCAGGCGTTCGACCTCATCAACGACGAACTGGACGAGAGCGCCGAGGTTTGGGTAAATATCAGTGCGATGCCACGGACTGTCAGTTTCGCCTTCGCGACGGCCGCCCACTCGATCATGGTCGAACGTGGCGAGGATCGGAACCGATTGCACACCTATTACACGGCTCCTGAGAAATACCTCGAAACAGAGTTGGCCGAGGAACTGCGAGCCTGCATCGAACTGTTAGAGTCGTTCAACGAGGGAGACAGCGAACCGGAGGGACGCCTCGAAGACCGTCTTGAGGCCGGGCAGTCCCTCCTCGAGGAATTCGACGAACGGGGGACCACTATCGGTGCCAAACGTTTCGGGGAAGGTCACGTCGTCGAGATTCCCGTCTCCGCGTTCAGCACCGTCAAACCCTTCGAAGAGGTCATTCTGTTCACGCTCGGAGAGTACGAAGAATTCGAGAGTGTATCGGAGTTGGCCAAGACGCTGGCAGCCGAACTCGAAGAGGAGTACACGGATAGCTTTCGCTCGAAGGTAATCTACAACGTCGATCGCCTGGGTCCTGGTGGGAAAGGGTATATCGAACAGGAGCAACACGGCCGATCGTACCGAACGAAACTATCCAGAATCGGGCATTTGTGGGTGCGGTCCCATTCCGGCCACAACCCGGACGAACTCGCAACTGTTACCGAAAGGTGAACCCCTGTGAGGCCCGGCGGCAGCAGGGGCGGACATCGTCGAGGGGTTCAACTATAGGTTGATCCGCCCGGGACCTGATGGCCGTCAGGAGTGGCTTCTTTGCCCTCGAGACGGGCTGAGGCCGTGGATATCGCCGAGCCCATTGAGAGTGGAACGTTGTTCGCTTCGACGAACGCCCGCACGGACAGCCCCGCGTTCACCAGGGCTGATCGAACTAATAACAGCAGGCCAGACACCGAGTTTCACCGAGTGAAGCAAGGGATATGGCATTAAGCCACCGTATCCCAATTTAGACTACATGAGTGGGACGGAAACGCCACCATCACCAGATGGCATTCCAATCCTCGGCAACGGTCTCGCCTTCACCCGTGATCCGGTCGGCGCGATGGAATCGTGGGCAAGCCACGGTGACCTCGTCCATCTCACGTTTCTGGGCGAGTCCATGTACCTGGTGGTCCACCCCGAGTTCATCAAACAGATTCTCGTGGAGGAACAACACAAATTCACGATCGGGCCGGAACAGCAGGAGACCTTCGCTGGTATCGAAGATGACGCGATGACAACCGCGACGGGTGACCGTTGGAGACGGCTCCGTCGGGCAGCCCACCCAGCCTTTACCCGAGATAGCATCGCCGAGTATGGCGACGCTATGGCCGCAGTCACGGCCAGATTCGTCGACGAGTGGGCCGACGGTGAACCGATCGATCTCCACGCAGAGATGCGTCGATTGACTGTCCAGATCCTCGGCGAAACATTACTCAACGAAGATCTCAGAGGGGATGAAGAGATCGTGACGGCGGCAGCCGACGCACTCGTCGATCGGACGAATTTCCAGCGTCCCGGCCAACTCCTCCCGGATTGGGTGCCGACACCGACGGACCGTCGATTTCGGCGGACAGTAAACCGGCTCGATTCGTTCGTTTCGGATCTCGTCGTCGATCGACAACGGGCTGATACACCTGAAGAGGACGTGTGTGCAATTCTGCTCGCCGCCCACGAGGCGGGTGACCTCACACTCGCCGAAGTCCGGGAAAACCTGGTTTCGTTTCTCCTCGCAGGCCACGAATCGCCGGCAGGTGCCCTCACCCGCGCTTGGTATCTGCTATCTGAGCATCCCGACGTACGCGAGTCGCTTCGCGAGGAGGTCGAGCGGGTCGTTTCGGGAGATCGGCCGACGGTTGACACGTACGATGACCTCGAATATACCCAGCGCGTGATCGCCGAAACCCTTCGACTCTATCCACCGACGACGGGCGTCAACCGGCAAGCGACCGAACCTGTCTCGATCGGTGGGTACGAGTTGCCCGCCGGCGCACGATTTTTGATTCCCCAGTGGGTTGCCCACCGAGACGAACGGTTCTGGACCGATCCCGAGGTATTCGATCCGGACCGGTGGGCATCGGATACTGATCGGCCGGAATATGCGTACTTCCCCTTCAGTGGTGGCCCACGCGCCTGCATCGGGCGTGACTTCGCTCGCTTGGAACTCACGTTGGCCCTTGCAACGATGGTCGATCGGGTTGACCTCGAGGTGGCTGTCGACGGTCCCTTGTCGTTTATCCCTTCAGTACAACTCCGGACTGCAAACAATATCGAGGCTACGGTCCGCCACCGCTAATTGCCGGACTAGCTCGCCGAGCCGAATCGTCAACCACGCTGGATTCACATGAATCGAACTCAACACCGATGAAGTATGTCTCGTGACACGTCCGATACGAGTTCCCCGGAGCCAACACCGGACACGCTCTTTGCCGCCCTCGGAAACGAAAGTCGAATCGACATTCTGCGAGTATTCGCGACACACGCACACGAAGAACACGAGAGCGGTGATGTGGGTGAGGTGACGCTCGGGTTTTCGGAACTCTGGAACCGTTCGACCATCGAGGATAGCGGCCGATTCAACTACCACCTCGATGAGTTACTGGGACTGTTCGTCGAAAAGACGGGAGAGGGATACCGGCTGAGTCACCGGGGGCAAGAAGTTATTGGGGCCATCTACCGTTGGGCGGAACCACCCGAGTGGGAGCCCCCATCAGAACCGATCGACGTTTCTGGAACGTGTCACGACTGTGGCTCGGATTCATTACGGGCGTCAGTGAGCGAGGAGGGAGGGATGCGCCTCGCATGTTCGGCTTGCGAAAACCTCGTCACCGGAGCAACACTGCCGCCGGGAGCCTACCGGGACCGGTCCCCCGACAGCGTCGTCAAGGTGTTCAATCGACTCATGCGGGCGAACGTACTGCTGGCGACGAGCGACGTTTGTCCCCGGTGTTTCGGACCAATGCAATCCGGCATCACCAAAGATATTCCCCAAGAGTGGGGATTCGACCTCCTTCCATATTTCGAGTGTACCAGATGCCAGGAGTCGATCTGGCCGACCTTCGGTGACGTGTTGGTGACGAACGCTGCGGTGAGATCGTTTTGCTTTCAACACGGGCTTGACCCACTCTCTTCCCCGTTCTGGGAGGCCGAATTCCTTGTCGACGATCACATCGTCTCGATCGATTCGACCGACCCGTGGCAGGTTACGGTCGAACTCCAAGCAACTGGATCGACATTGCAGGCCACGATCGATGGTGACCTTATGGTGACGGACATCGAAATCCATTCCCTGCCAGACTAACGTAGGCCCGGGAGGATTTCGCGACGATACTCCCACCGCCTGTCCGGTCAGGTATTGACAGGTTTTCAGAAGAATTCTTCTGAGAAATATTACAATCAATCCACCTGAAGCGTGCGAACGGATTGACCCCAGTGAACACAATGACACAGGAACAGCACGACAGACAATTGCTCGAAACAACGTGGCAGACGTACAATGAAGAGTTCGCCGATCTCGTTGGAGCAATTGTGACGCCGTTCGATTACGTGGAGACGCGTGAGCAAGTCGATTGGGCAGCCCGTATTTTCATGTTCGGCTATTCGCTCGGGGCTCTCGCCGGTGCTGGTGCAGACACCCGAACTGTCAGCGCCGCCGGGACGGACAAGGAACGAGTCGAGGGGGTCGTGGATACGGTCGTCAAGCTCGCCGAATCGGACGCCCATCCTGTTTCAACCGAACGGATCCGTCGAGACTTTCTCAACGATGACCAATAACGGATCAGTGTCCCGCGCGGGGCACGAATCATTAACCGCCACGATGGAGTTGCTCACGTCGCGACAGCGGAGAACGATCGCCCACACGTCGCCCCGGTCTTCTACTACTATGCAGATGAGACGATGTACTTCATAACCGGTGGCACGAAACTCGAAAATCTCCAGGCGAATCCAAAAGTTGCGATCAGCCTCTACGAGCAGACAGGGCCTGGCCCGGAAGACGTTCGGCAGGCGACACTATTGGGGACCGCCGAGCTCGTTACCGACGATTGGGAGCGGATCAAACGGTATGGCGATGCCATCCGGACTGAGTATTACGGGGAGCCGAGCGATGGATGGCCGACCCGAGACAGCACACTCGTTTGTGTCGATATCGCGAGTGTGACCACAACCTGAATTGAGCCAATTCAAGCGGATTCTGACCACCAGTCTGGCCAACCAACCCCATTCCGGCGGCCTGGTTCGAGTCCGAGCCAACGGGAGTGGTTAGCTGCCGCCCAGCGTCAAGAATACTTCGCGGCGCCACGTCAATGTACGCTGGGGGAATTAGCTGCGTCACTCGGAGTCGATAAATCGACGGCCAGCGAGATGATCCGGCGAGGAACCGCCCGTGTAATAAAACAGTTCCTTCTCTATCACGACTGAGCCTCACGCTGGCGTCCAGATCACCCCCGTACGAGGTAAGACCGGCCTTGCAAGTCTGTGTCTCGACCCTTGCAAGTGGGGGCGGTTGGCTGGCCGGTTCATTGAGGGGAGGAAATATACACGCCCTCGTGCAAGCGAAGGTGAGTAGATGTACGATTCGATACTCCTCCCGACGGATGGCAGTCCGGGGATGGGGAGCACGATCGACCAGTGCGTGTATCAGGCCGCCCAAAGCGGGGCGACCGTACACGCCCTCTACGTTGTCGACATTCGCTCTTACGTGATGCTCCCAGACGAGACATCGGGGCAGGTTGCACGTCTTCTCGAAGGAGAGGGACAGGAGGCCCTCGAGCACGTCAGGGAGGTTGTCGAAGAGCAGGACCTAGACGTCGTAACTGGAATCAAGGTCGGGGTCCCCCACGAGGAGATTCTCAAGTATGCGGTCGAGAATGAGATCGACCTGATCGTGATGGGGACCCACGGGCGGACTGGTGACCAAAAACGGGTCGTCGGGAGTGTTGCCGAATCTGTTATTCGCGGCGCGGATTCACCCGTGCTCACGGTCCGCATGAGTGAGGAAGAACGGCAAGAAGTCGTCGAAGAATTGCCCGAAGCTCAACAACGATATATCCGGTGAGTGGCGTCACCGCTGTTCGTCAGGAAGTCCTCCACTTCCGCGACGGCCAGTGAGCCGGTCGACCGGCAGCCGATAGATGCCGAACTCGACGTCGTCGATGGGCACATCCCACATCGAGAGGAGGGGCACATCCGCCTGTTGCAGCACGCGTGCGATATCACCGGTGAGATCGGCCTCGGTCACCTCACGAAGTTCGCCGACGGCAATGACGCTCGTCCACTCGTCACCGGTCCGCTCGTATCGAACAAGTCTGGCCAGCTCCGACGCGTCGACGAACTGCCGTTTTTCACTATCGGGATGAAAGCCCAATCGGAGGTAGAACGCCCGTTCGTCCGGCGTGTACCCGTACGAAACCGGGATCGAATACGGCGTGTCATCGCGAGCGAGCGACAGGACGGCCGTTCCGCGGCGGCCAAGGAAATCATTGATCGCCGCATCGGTCAGCTCCTCGCCGTGTTCGGTACCCATACAGGGTCCTTCGCATCGGGTTGAAATAAGGGTGGCTTCGGCCGATCACCGTGAAAGGTTGCTCCGATACTCTTCTGCCTGGAGCACGGCGTCGACCGACTGAATGTATGTGGCCTCACGCCATGTCCGCGATTCCTCGTTGGCTTTCACGTCACGTACCGTCTCGAACGCCTTGCGTAGTTGCTCGGACAGGCGATCTCGAATCCGATCGAGAGTCCAGTACGTATTCGTCGTGTTTTGGACCCACTCGAAATACGAGACAGTAACCCCGCCTGCATTGGCAAGGATATCTGGGATGATTGGGAGACCACGATCCGCGAAGTACCGATCAGCTGGCGGTGTCCTTGGACCGTTAGCCATCTCCAGAATAGCACTCGCTTCTACGTCGCGTGCATTCTCGCTGGTGAGTTGGTTTTCGACTGCCGCCGGTATCAACACGTCCACATCCAGCGTCAGTAATTCGTCGTTAGAGATTCTGTCTGCGTCCGCCTCGAACAGGTCCGCTGAGGTTTCGTAGTCGGCTACCAGGGGTGGGATATCGATACCCGCATCGTCGTAGATTCCGCCCTGTGAGTTACTGACCGCGACGACGGCCACTCCGCGGTCGTGGAGGAACTCGGCCAAATTGGCTCCGACGCTGCCAAAGCCCTGAATGGCCACATCGAGATCCGCGAGTGTCAGATCCGCATAGTCGGTGTAGGCCTCGAGTATCTCCGCGCCCCCGAATGCGGTGGCCGCTTGCCTGCCTTCGCTGCCACCCAGGTGTGGTGCTTCCCGGTAATAACTCCAGGCGTCTTCTCGCCAGTGATCTGTTCGTACTCGTCGAGCATCCATGCCATCACCTCCTGATCCGTGTTCATGTCCGGCGCAGGAATGTCGGAGTGCGGCCCCAGATTTTCGTGATATTCGTCTATGTATGGACGTGAGAGACGTTCACACTCTCCCTCCGAGAGGGAGTCGGGATCGACCTGGACGCCCCCTTTGGCGCCACCGAAAGGAACGTCGACCACTGCACATTTCAGCGTCATCAAGAAGGCGAGTTCGGATACCTCGGCTACGGTCACCGCGGGTGGTACCGAATTCCTCCCTTCGTCGGTCCACGAGAGGTGTTGTACTGGATACGAAAAGACGGATACACCACGATACTCCCGTCGTCCAGACGGACGGGAATATTGACATTGATTCGGCGTTTGGGCTGATGGAGTAACTCGACGTCCCGACCGACGAACTGTTCGACCTCTTCGATTCGATCGAGTTGGGTGGCACAGACATCACATATCGTCTCCGTCCCTCCCATCCCAAACTCGCTCATGCCCCATCCTCGACAAGGGATGCTGAAAGGAAGCCACCCTATCATCCAAGGCACCCCCAACGCAGCAGCCAGAGGAGGGTATCGGTTTAGAAATAGTAATCAATTGTTTAATATTCAGTCAATCTATGACGTATATTTCTCGTTCTAGACACACAATCGCCAAGAAGGAAGTGTTCTAATCCGATAAATAACTCATACGTTCGTTAAATGGAATGAAAATAATCATTTTTCTAGTATATCTAATAATATATCAAAAATATATTTCGATTTATAATGCATTGTGCTAGGCCTGAGAAAATATCGTTGTTATGGAGAGTGGCCGTTTGGGTGATAACATATCCACTCTCTCACTCAAAAACGCACGGTAAAGATTCCATATAGTCTATCTTCGGTTTACTACGGATTGCGATTGACCTCGCAAAACTCACTTTCAGCTTATGGGGGGTCGATTCGAATATTTCGGTACAGGAAAATAATACCATTTATAACTAATAATTATACATCCGATATATTTGTAGTCGATCGTGCTGATCGTTTAAAGAGACGAAGTGTCTGCGCATGGCTACCAGACTAATGCATTACAGCATTAACGTTGTAATAGAGGTTTGTCGAAAGCGCGACTTGTTGTTCGGTATGAGCGAATTAATCCATCAATCCGAATGATTTGTTAGGAATTACCGAACGGCGAATCGGCTACGAATACGTCATATTTATTTCAATAATGTTTGCTGTCCGAATGACCATGTCGGCGAGTTCATTCTTCAAGTGGTCGTCGTGAAGACGACTCGTTGGGCCCGAGATACTCACTGCGCCAAGGACGTCAGTCTCCTCCCCCATGATGGGCGCAGCGACACACCGGAGTCCTTCAAGCCGCTCTTCCCGATCGACTGCGAACTTCCGTTCACGTACTCGCTCCAGGCGATCCTCAAGGGCCGATCTGGATGTTATCGTACCCTCCGTTTCCTCCGGCAGACCGTACAGATCGACGATTTCGTCGACACGGTGTGTTGGAAGGTGGGCCAGAATCGCCTTCCCGAACGCGGTATTGTGGAGATGCTCACGCTTTCCAACATAGGTATCGAGATTGACGGAATCTTCACCTCGCACGTAGTCGATATACACACCAATCCCGTTCTCCTCGACAACGAGATTTACCAACTCTGCCGTCTCCTGTGCAAGTTTTTCCAACTCCGGTTTTGCCGTCTGATACAGCTCTAATTGACTCCGGGCTTTCCCCCCGAAGTCGAGAAACCGCAATCCGATACGATACGTACCGTCGTCAGATTTCACGACGAAGTCGTTTCGTTCGAGCGTCTGCAGGTGGTCGAACGCAGTGCTCTTTGCCAGATTGACCTCGGTCGAAACTGCCGTCAGCGTGGGTTCGTCCAGTTCGCGAATGGCTTCGAGAATCCGGAATGCCGTTTTCAAGGACTGTACGCCGCCGGTATCGTTCCGCCCCCCTTGGTCCGTGGCCATAGGTACCATGTATACTTCTGCTGTATAAAGATTGTTCCGTATTACCGGACACCATTGGTCCGGAGAACGGATCAATCGCGATCAGGAGACCAGAATTCCGGTTTCTCTGGGGCTGGCATGACGATTCGGTTCGGTAATACCGAACAATCAACCCGTGCGCTGATTTGAATAGCATAAAGGGGCTGACGGAAGAGATCGACCCATGGAGGAAATACAG
>CAZKGF010000039.1:1723-12687 GCA_964552115.1 uncultured Halobacteriales archaeon | reverse complement strand
GGTAGAGATTGTGTACGTGCGCGAACAGGCCGGTCCTGGACGACTGAATACCGTGTTCAAGACGTATGCTCAGGTCTGGAGTCTGCTCGGAGTCGGGGCTGCCGGCGCCCTGGCCCGGCTTCTGCAACGTCGGCCCAGTTCGGTAGCACTCTCCAGCGTTCGGTGGCGTCGGGTATTCACCGGGCTGGCGGTGGTCGTCGTCGTGTCGACCGGTCTATACGGAGCATTCGCCCTTTCCGGCCATGTCGCTGGACCCGCGCTGTCTGGTGCCGATACGACGCTGGACGGCACTGCATACGTCTCCAGTCAACATCCGGGAGAAGCCCCGGCAATCCGATGGATCGAAGATCGATCGGGCCAGCCCACAATCGTGACCAAACCCGGACGTGATATGTACGGGTGGGAGAGTGCGCCAGCCAGTCTGACCGGTGTCCCGACCGTGGTTGGGTGGATACAACACGAACGGGGCTTCGGACGTGAGACGGCCACCCGCCGGGGGAGACACGTCGACGAAATATACACGGGGACGCCGGCAGCACAGCGTCACTATTTGGCCGCGTACAACGTTTCGTATATCTACGTCGGACCGGAAGAACGAGCGGCGTACGACCAGCTCACAATCGGTGGGCTCTCCGGGTTAACGGTTGCCCAGGATCGCGGAAACGTGACGATTTATGCGGTCCAAGATGTCGGGACGTAGCTAGTGAACAGTCTCCACAGACCGGGGATTGATAGTGGACTAAGCAGTCGATTCGACGACAGTCACGGACTCGGCATCGGTATTTTCGGTATCGAGGTGCATCGGAATGTAGTCCCGGCGATCGTAGGTCTCTCGCTCGTCTTCCCGCCCTATCGTACACCACAACTGCGGCCGGTCAGGACCGTGCCAGTCACCCTGCCTGGCGACGCCGAAGCAGACGTACTCTTCCCCATCGTATTCGATCACGGAGTCTCGCCGGATACCTGGATCCCCGCGGATGATGAGCTTCTTCATGTCGGAAGGGTTGCCCTGTCTCGTACTTATTGACTTCGAAGCCGGCACTCGTGAAAGTGGCGAGCGAACTAACGGCTTGCCCAGAAGTCCTCGAGTTTCCTGGAGAGGAACTCGGGTGTCATCCGAACGAACTCTTCGCGTTCCTCGGCCGAAAGATAGGGAAACACGGAATGGCGGGCGCCCTCGACGTATCGCTGACCCACGAACAGGCGGACACCGACTTCGTCGAATCCCCGAATAACTCGCCCGATTGCCTGTCGAGCGCGGCGGACTGCCGGAACAGTCAGTGCGTATTCGAACGCGTTACTCTCACCGAAGGCGTCGGCATAGGCCCGCCTGACCGCGGTTATTCGTGGCGAGCCGATATTCACCAGAGGGACACCGACGACCGCACAACAATGCAGTTTGTCACCGGCGTAATCTACCCCTTCGGTTAGCGTTCCCCTGGCGCTCGTAACGAGCACCTTTCCGTCGCCAGCGACGAACCGATCTCTGAGTTCGTCCGTCACCTCGTTAGCGGAGCTTTCGTCCACCAATACAGGCTTATCCACAACTTTCTCCAGATACTCTCCTGCCCATTGCGCCTCCCGATAATTGGGCATCGCGATCATGATATTCCCGTTCGATCGTGCGATCGAGCGGAGGACGTGGGCATACTCGTCACGAGTTTGGTTCCAAGTCTCGGGGTTGTCGTGTTCGGCTGGATCGCCACGGTTGCTCGCGGTAAATGGCGTCGCGTCGACGATCCAACTCGCGCGGTTAGCGGCCGGAAATGGAAGCGTGTAGGAACGCTCGAGGACCGGTCGATCCGCCTGCCGTAGTGCCTCGAGGCCGGCCACTTCGCTAAAGACATCGAGGGGTTCGAGGGTCGCGCTCATGAGCACGCCCCCACCGAGTTCGCCCAAAACGTTCCGTAGGGCGTCACCAGGCATGCATTCGAACAGCACCAGACCGGCCGTATACCGGGCTTGCCACGGTTCATCGATTCGACGTGCGTCTCTCGCCGTGGGTTCGAGTTCGATTTCTCGGAGATACGTTGCATGGTCGTGCTCCCACCATTGTTGGAGGATCGCTCCAACAGCAGGCACGACTGGTTGCCTATCGGGACCCACTTCGTCGATGACAGCTTCGACAGCGCCTCCGACGTGACTCAACGTGCGCCACGTGTCTCCCCCATATCCCGCCTCCTCTGCCCACACTGTCAAATCGTCTGTCTCGACGGTTTCCGGATCTCGAAGTGGGATCTCGATGGTCTGGTCGGGCAGCGTTTCGGTCTCCCCGAATCGCCAGGCGTCGCCGACTCGGTCGTCCAATTCTACGGCGATTCGATCGTCCATCCACTCCTGAAGCGCTTCGAAGAAGGTCCTGGCTTGACGAACGGCCTCGATTGGAACATCCCGGCTCGCGAGGATGTCCCGAACCTGTTCGTCGTGTGCGGCGCTTTTGTCGGCCCGAGAGAGGACCGCGGCGCAGTCGTTTCGAGCTCGCTTGAGGGTACTACGACCGACCCGTTGGGAAAGCAGATCCCGAACTCGTTCTTCGAGCCGGTGGGCTTCGTCGACGATCACGAACGTTCGCTCACCGAGGGCTTCAGCCAGCAACGGTCTGGAATCGGGGTCGAACAGGTGATTGTAGTTGCCGATCACGACGTCGGCCGATCCGAGTAAGACACTCATGACACGGTGCGGGCAGGTTCCCCGTTCGGTGGCTGCGGGGAGGTACTCATCACTGGTGACGACGTGGTTTTGTCCGACAGAAAAATCGATGGGCGAACCACGATTGCGGGCGTACCAATCGGCCTCGAACGGACAGTACAGTGTCTCCCCGTCGTCGCTCGTCATGTCGCTTGGCGCCGACGGTTGTTCCCCGCGGTATGGTGACTCCACACCGGCCGTCTGGAGTGCTTGTTCGCCCAAACTGCGCTGGTGTGCGGCACTCGGCCGGGCGTGACGAGCAAGTTCGCTCGCCCGTCGGGGATCCCACCAAATATCTTCATGAGTCCCGCCGACTGCAGTCGAGGCGACGGGTTCCGGGTCTCCGTCGTCACGTGCTTCCACTAGGGACGCGGTCGATTCCCGAAGGTCTTCACAGCGCTCGTGGGTGCTGCGATCTTGCGGGAAAATCCCTTCCCGTCCGTATGGGCACAGGTCCCGTTTCCCGACGAGTGCAATTCCTGACAGGGGAGCTGGGCCATCGGAATCGTCGAGGGTGGCGTTCATCCCCCGCAGATCGTCGACGAATTGCCGGAGTTGCTGTTTGACGGGGGTTACGACGAGGACGTTGTCATACTGATCTGTTTCCCGAACCAACGTGGCAGCTGCCGTGAGTGCCGCCATGGTCTTTCCAGTCCCACAGGGCCCTTCCATGGCGAGATATCCATTGGCTCGGCCGATCTGCAATGCTGACTCGATCGCGGCTGCTTGGTTCTCGTAGGGGGATTCGAACCCGAAGTACTGCTGCCACAGGTCTCCGAGGTCATGGGAAACTCCCGCGGCTTCGGCAGCTGCCGATTTCCCGGTTTCCTCTGGCGATCCGTCCTCATCGGGCATTCGGACGTACTGGGGGGTGCCTTGGGTTTGAACCCACGGATCTCCCTGTCTGGTGGGCAGGCCCCGACTGGGAATGGGATTCGGCGGTGTCGAACACGTGAACTGTACGACAAACCCTCGGGCCGGTCTCGAACGCTACTCGGAGACCGGCTCGATCTGTCCTGACGTTGTGGCGAGAGCTTAGTACGATACGAAATTCCACCAGTCACCAACGCAGTCATCGGATAATTGCAGTGCTACGTGGTTTCGGGACTACGGAAAACAACGATGACGGCCCGTCCAGTGGATCAGTGTTCGGCCACGGCCCCTTCAGGTATGGCAGAACAAGAGTCCATGCCGAATTCCATCGTCGTTACGGTGGGCAACTCAGACAGGGAAAAATGACTGTAGACGCTCGGCTGCTGTTTCGATACGGTCGGTCGTCAATGAAAACCGAATCCAGTCAGATCGGGCATCACCAAACGCGTCCCCCGGCATCCCCGCGACGCCTCCTTCGTCGATTAACCGTTCGACGTTCTCGGTCGTTCCCGGAAAGCCGTCGAAGCGTGCCATCACATAGAAGCCACCGTCAGGCTCCGTGTAATCCGCTCCTACGGCACTCAACGCGTTCGTAAACGTATCGATTCTGTCACGTAACCGATCCCGTCCCGATTCGAAGTACTCGGGGCCCGTCTCGCGCAACGCCTGGAGGACTGCCGCTTGGGACGGCCGTGCACCGGTAACGTTCGTCAGCAAGTGCCTCGTCCGAGCGTGGTCCCCGAGGCTCCCGGCTGGGTCGGGCGCCGTCGTCGGTGGAAAGATTCCGTACCCGACGCGCAACCCGGTCACGGCGAGGGACTTCGAAAATGAATTTGTGACGACATACGCATCTTGGTCGAGAGAAAGACAGCTTTCGAACCGGCCGCCATAATCGAAATGATCGTACACCTCGTCGCTGATCAAGAGTGAGTCAGCATCGGTGGCGATCTCGGCCACCATTTGGAGGGTCTCACGGGGATACGACACACCGAGCGGGTTGTTCGGGGTATTGATCACGATCGCTGCAGTTTCCTGGCTAACGGCCTCACTGAGGGCTTTGCCGTCGGGCAGGCCATCGCGGCCGACCGGAACCAGTGTGACATTTGCGCCTAGCATCGCCGCTCGTCCCGGATAGTACGGGTAGACGGGATCGAGCAAGACGACGTCTGTGCCGGAGAATTGCTCGAGACCGCAGGCCAAAGCCAGGTGATTTGCCTCGGCAGCCCCGTTCGTGACGACGACTCGCGTCGGATCGACTCCTCTGCGCTGGGCAATCTCTTCGCGAAGCGGTTGCAGCCCATCACTCGGTGGATACTGGAACGAGGGTGGGGAGCCATCCGCGTACGATCGCAGTCCGGCACGCAGCGAGTCTGGTGGCGGCCAGTCTGGATTCCCGCTGACCATATCGACCACGTCGCGGTCGGCCTGTTCTGCGTACTGAATGAGTCGGAAGAACTGTGGCGTCTCGTACTCCATGATACTCGTCGGTGAACGTCGCGCTGGCAACTGGTAGTCGGTCCCGCTCGATTAGCTGTGGATGCCCATCGCTTCGATCTGTTCTTGGTATCTATTTCGGATCGTGACCTCTGTCACTTGGGCAACATCTGCGACTTCCCGCTGGGTCTTCTTTTCGTTACAGAGCAGACTTGCAGCGTAGATTGCGGCCGCGGCATACCCGGTCGGCGATTTTCCGGAGAGAAGTCCCTCTTCTGCAGTTGTCTCGATGATCTCGTTGGCTTTTGACTGAACTTCTTCGGACAGTTCGAGTTCTGAGCAAAAACGGGGGACGTATTTTTTCGGATCGACCGGTTCCATTTCGAGACCGAGTTCCTGGGAAATATATCGATATGTACGGCCGATCTCTTTGCGTTCGACCCGGGATACGTCGGAAATTTCCTCGAGACTTCGGGGGATCCCCTCCTTTCGGCAGGCGGCATACAATGCCGACGTCGCGACCCCTTCGATCGACCGCCCTCTGATGAGGTCTTCGCGTAGTGCCCGTCGGTAGATGACAGAGGCGACCTCTCTGACGGATCGAGGGACCCCCAATGCCGAGGCCATTCGGTCGATTTCCGAGAGGGCGAATTGCAGGTTAC
Source organism: uncultured Halobacteriales archaeon (assembly GCA_964552115.1). Lineage (GTDB taxonomy): Archaea > Halobacteriota > Halobacteria > Halobacteriales > Haloarculaceae > CAZKGF01. The sequence continues at coordinate 7,030 of CAZKGF010000039.1, read as the reverse complement.
GTTCGCCCGCATCCTTCGTACGAATGCGTTCTTGCCACTTTCGGAGTCGATGCATCTGGCTGCGCTTTTTCGAGGAGATAGACCGTCCATAGGCGTCCTTGTCCTTCCAGTCGATGGTCGTCGTTAGCCCCTTGTCGTGCATAGTCTGCGTCGTCGGGGCCCCAACACGGGATTTCTCCTGGCGTTCCTGGTGATTGAACGCGCGCCACTCCGGTCCGGGGTCAATATTCCCTTCTTCGACGACGAGTCCACATTCCTCGCAGATGAGTTCACCCCGATCAGAACTCTTGATCAAACTCTCAGACGCGCACTCTGGACATTCCCTCACCCCCTCCGATTCGTCTTGTTCGGTCTCAGATTCGCGCTCGCGCTCCCGCTGGCGGCTAGACCGTGTCATCGCACTTTTATAGTAGTAGGAGGGACCGCCTTAAACCCTTGGACAAAAACTTTGTGGCTTCTGTCCCCGGGCGAAGGACGGAACCCCGTACATATCCCCAACCCGGGTTGGACCCGACGACGTGCGACGGATTCGATCAGAACGCCTACAGTGACCGGGAGCCGACGGATGCACGAATGCCGGTCATTGAGTGTGACGTGGCTGTCGCACGCCAGCGTCTTGAGGATGCGGGGATCGATATCGAATCCGGGCACACAGAACACGAACGCTGGCGCGCAACCCGCGGGGGCGCCACTGCAGTGGCCTATGATGACAAGGTGGTGGTCCAAGGGTCCAATACCCACCGGCTTGCAGGGCTTTTGGCGTCCAACGGAGGGCGAGCCCATGTCTATTTTGACGGCGCGTCCCGGGGAAATCCCGGTCCCGCTGCCATTGGATGGGCAATCGTGTCGGGAGACGGAATCGTTGCCGAGGGTAGCGAACGTATTGGCCGTTCGACGAACAATCGGGCAGAGTACGAAGCCTTGATCCGTGGACTCGAAGTGGCTGCTGACTACGGGATCGAACGAATCGATGTCCGCGGTGACAGTGAACTGATCGTCCGACAGGTCCGTGGGGAGTACGATACGAACGAGCCGTCACTACGTGAGTGTCGGGTCCGGGTCAGAGAACTCCTTACTGAATTCGAGGAGTGGTCGATCGAACACGTCCCGCGGGAGATAAACGAACGGGCCAACGATCTTGCAAACCAGGCGTTCGAGGATGACTGACGCCGAACCGGACCTCCCCGAGTCCGCGATCGACGAAGCTGAGCGATTGACCCGTCTCGCTCGGGATGCGACCGATCCCAACGAGGCCACTGCGTATCGCGATCGCCGAACGGCGCTCCTTGCAAAACACGGATATACGGCCCGGGTCCGCGAGGACGAGACTCGGGACGTCCTTGTCGTCCACCCCGAGGAATGGACTGTGGATGGCCGGATCGACGTCGAGTCGATTGAGAACACGAACCGGGCCGTTGAACGTCCACTGTCCGGCCCCGGCCACGAGGCGCCCTGGTCGGAGATCGAGGGCGAAAACCGCTCACTCGCCCGAGCGGTGATGCGTGAATACGGATCTCCACACGGGGAAACTGCACACGATCTCGCCGACTTCGCTAGCAATCACTACGCAAAACCGATTTCCGATCTCACACCCGACGAGATCGACGAATTTCAGGCTGAATATTTTCCCCGCAATGCATGGCCCTCAGACGCCCAGCTTACTGCACTCGAGACATCATTGGATGTGATTTTGGCCATGGCTGAGGAGAATTCGGATTCGGAAAAAGGCGACCGGCCAACCTTGTGACTATCTACTCTGTTCGACGAGGGTTTCGATGTCGTCTGCTCGCTCTGCGTCGGTGACGATCTTGGAAAACATCCAGCCCAATTGATCCAGAATTGCCTGGTATCCTTCGTTTGTCAACGAGTACTGATTGGTCCGTTTGTCGAGTTCGCTCTTCTCGACCAGGCCCATTTCGACGAGATCGTCCAAATTCGGATACAGCCGACCATGGTTGACTTCGTCGTCGTAGTACGTTTCGAGTTCCCGCTTGATGGCGAGGCCATAAAGCGGTTCTTCGGCCAGGATTGTCAGGATGTTTTGCTGAAACGCCGTGAGTTCCCGAGCGATCCCCGGGCTTTCCGCGACTGTCAGTGCCTCTGACATAGCCGACTGGTCGTTTCGGACCTATTTAACGCTTGTTATAATTGACCGCATGTAAATTTCGAAACCGCATGACGGAAAGGTAATGGTGGTTCGTTTGGTGTGGTGTACACGGAATGATCTATTGTGAAGGATCCGGAATACGATTCTGTGAATGAAGCCTCGTAATCGAAAGGGGTTTCCTGACGGGTGGCGGATCCGGCCACCATGGCGAACTTGTGGGAAGACCTCGAGACCGGACCAAACCCCCCGGAGATCATCTATGCCGTCGTCGAGTGCCTCAAAGGTGAGCGAAACAAGTACGAGTACGACAAGGACATTCCTGGGGTCGTCCTGGACCGCGTCCTCCACAGTAACGTCCACTATCCGTCCGATTACGGATTCATTCCACAGTCGTACTACGACGACGATGACCCGTTTGATGTCTTAGTATTGGTCGAAGATCCGACGTTCCCTGGCTGCGTAATCGAGGCACGGCCAGTCGCGCTCATGAAGATGGATGATGACGGAGAACAGGACGACAAAGTCGTCGCCGTCCCCGCCGAAGATCCACGGTTTGAATCGATTCGTGATCTTTCGGATATCTCCCAGCAACGTCGGGACGAAATTGATGAATTTTTCTCTACCTACAAGAACCTAGAGCCGGGAAAGGAGGTCCAGACGCTGGGATGGGAGGATCGCCAGGCAGCCTACGATGCCATCGAACACGCCATGGACCTCTACGAAACGAAATTCTAGTCGGACGTTTGGTCAGCGGGGGGAACGTCCTATCGACCTCACTCCGACGCTGCATTCGTGTGTTCTCCGGTTGCGGATGTCAACCGTGGAGTTTCTCGCCGCGGTGTAACCGGCGGGCGATATCGAACGTTTGCTCGCCCTCGCGCCGCGTCGGAAAGTGCGCTGAAAGATACCGGGCTGTGGCAATCATCGGCAATCGTCGTTCGTGTGGCGTCGTCCCGGCCTCCAGTCGCTGGACCGCCGCTTCGACGTTCTGCAGCGTGTGGAAATCGGCGTCCTCTCGCAGGAGGCCCCGGGCGATCGTTGCGACGAGTGCGTCGGAATCACCACCTGCGGCGAAGTGTTCCCCAGCCAGGGAGCCGGCCCGATCGACCGTTTCCTTCCGATCAAAGGTTGCCAGGAGTTCGTCACGGATCGTCGACGGCTTCCTGTCGGAGTTGTCGTGTGCCGGCAGTGGGGCAGGTGGTTCGTTCAAAAAGCGGTCGAGATAGACACTCATCGCACCGTCCACACAGGCTCTATACAATTCAGGTGCGTCGGTCCTGCGTGTGAGGGAATGGACAGCTGTCGCGTACGTGAACGTGTGGTGGACGGTATTCCAGTCCCGAAACTCGTTACTGGTGCCGAACTGGGCAACCCGCCGTGTGGCGGCTGTGGCCACAGCGTCCGCCAACTCTTCGGTGGTCGCACCGGTGCGGATTGCGTCACGAATCGCGTCGGCGATTGCTTCTGGATCGTCCGCGAGGAGCGTTTCGACGAAGTCCGGAGGCTGTTCCCACGACTGTCCCGCTCCAGCGGCGACGAGGTCGTCGAGAGCTTCGTCGATCTCGAACCGGAGTGCGGCTATGTCGACGGGCTGGCGCCATGCCGATTGTTCCTCCGCTCGTGTTCCCGTTGCGATCTGATCGACCGTACTTCCGAGGACGTCTGGGGCGTGGCCCCATCCCAGGTGGTCCAGCGTTTCGAACGCTTTGTTGAGGAAATCCAGGGTGTGTCCCGTATTGACATAGACGTGATCGGTCGCAGCTGCTACGACGATTTCGGCGACTGCCGACGGCGACAACCGGGTGGCCGCTGCCCGGAGACAGCGTTCGGCGCCGTCAGTGTCACGGACCTCGCACGCCTCACGGAACCACGATTTTAGCTGTGGTTTGCCGAGCTTGTCATTCGCCAATGCATGCTGGTCGAATCTGGGTGGTTCTCCGGCACAATTATCCGAGACTTCGCGGACGCCAACGTACAATGCCCTGAGTTTCTCTGGGTGCTCCACCCGACTGTACAGATTTGCCATTGCAGCCAGCGTGGTCAATCCTCGGCCCCATCCGTCGGCTCGATATGACGTACCGAACTCAACGGCCGTCTCGACGGGTGTCGTAAATCCGACCCCACAGTCGTCCAAGTTGATGATCGCCTTGGCCATGACGAGCGATAGGTTCTCCTGCATGCCATCGACCAATCGGTTCCGCCAGTGCGTCTGTGGTGGGACATCCGGCTCGGGATTCGGGTCGAGTAGGACCATCTCATCCCGTATCGTGACTGGGAACGTTTGGACATCGTCTGCAAAGATGTCGAAGGTGTCCCCCGCCCCGAGTTCGAACCGGGCATGATGCCAGTGACACGTCAACATCCCATCCTCGACAGTTCCCTCCACCAGCGGAAAGCCCATGTGTGGGCAGCGGTTGTCGAGTGCGTATACGTCGTCGTCGTGATGGAGGAGGAGAATCGATCTGCCGCCAGCCGAAACGACCTGTCGCTCCGCCGCACGAAGTTCCTCGAGGGAGGTAACTTCGACGTAATCGGTGTCGGTCATGGGTTAACCACGGGTCCGACCATCCTAAATCGTGTGCCACCCCGGCACAGTCCGTAGAGTATCCAACCCGGGCTATTCAAGTGGCCAAGTCGTCTACGAGGCGATGACTGATGACTGAGGACTTCTATGATATCCTTGGGGTCTCGCGAGACGCTGACGAGGCTGAAATCAACCAGGCATATCGCGAGAAGGTGCGGGAGTATCATCCCGACGTGAGCGACGACCCGGACGCCGAGGAGAAGTTCAAAAAGGCGAAAACAGCCAAGGAGGTCCTCACGGACGACGAGAAGCGCCAACTATACGATCAGCTTGGCCACGAGCAGTTCATCGAAGCCGAAAAACGGGGAGCCACTGAGGGAGGAGGCGGCCGCGGTGATCCGTTCGGTGGTGGTGCAGGCCCATTCGGCGACATGGGGGATATTTTCGAACAGTTCTTTGGTGGCGGTGGTGGGAACCGTCCGCGCCAAGGCCAAGATCTCAAAACCGGTCTCGAGATCGGCCTCGAAGAAGCGTTTTCGGGCGTGGAAAAGCAACTGACGGTGACGCGTCCCGAACGGTGTCCGGAGTGTGAGGGGTCGGGGCACCCGCCGGGCACCGAGACACGAACGTGTTCCGAGTGTAACGGACAGGGCCAAACGACGACCGTCCAACAAAC
>CAZKGF010000039.1:0-1623 GCA_964552115.1 uncultured Halobacteriales archaeon | reverse complement strand
CACGAACGTGTTCCGAGTGTAACGGACAGGGCCAAACGACGACCGTCCAACAAACGCCGTTCGGCCGCATGCAGCAACGACAGACCTGCCGCCGGTGTGGGGGCGAAGGGACGATATACGAAGAGACCTGCTCGCGCTGTCGCGGCGACGGAATCATCCAACAGGAGGCAACATTGACCGTCGAGATCCCCGCTGGAATCCGGTCGGGACAGACGCTCCGGATGGATGGCGAAGGTGCCCCTGGAGACCAGGGTGGCCCAAAAGGCGACCTGTTGGTCGAAATTTCTGTGGGGGATCATCCCGAATTCGAGCGAGATGGCGACGATCTGTTGAAGACTGAACCGATATCATTCCCGCAAGCCGTCTTCGGTGACGAAATTCGGGTGGACACTCTCGACGGAACCGTCGAACTCGATGTTCCCGCAGGAACACAGAGTGGGGAAACGTTCCGGCTGCGTAATCGGGGCATGCCACGCCTCCAGCGCCGGGGTCAGGGGGACCTTTATATCCAAGTGCAGGTCGTGACGCCAGAGACGCTCAATCAGGAACAGCGCGAGGCCCTGGAGGCGTTCGCGGAGGCCGGTGGCGAGGAAATCGACGTCGATCACGGCTTCTTCGATAAGATAAAAAACAGTTTTTGAGTCGCGCGTAGACCGATCTATCGGGCGATCGAGTTGGTTTTTACCTGGCACTCCCCACCTTGGGATATGGAGACGGTGCCTGCGGTTCTACGGGCGACTCGAACCCGCGATGGCATCGCGTTTGACCCCCGGGATCGGGCAATCCCCCAACAGTATCAGGACTTTGTTACCACTGTGTGGAAGGCTGGAAACCTCCTGTCACAGTTTGGGCTCCCCGGTGCTGGGTCGGTCGCAGTAGCCCTCGGATCGGCTGACGCAGGGATCGGCGACTGTTTTCTAGGTGAGAGTCCGGCTCCACTGCACGCACTCCTCGGCGGATTGGCCGTGGGTGCACCGGTGAATCCATCACCGTCTACTCCCGTCGATGCGGCCGTGCTGATTGCACCTGCTACGTGTCTCGAGGACTACCACCCGGAGCCGGGGTGTGCAGTCTTGGCATACGGGTCTGCCGCACTACCCACTGGTGTTGGGCATTTCGAACGACAGTGCTGGAGTGAGAATCCGACCGAACCGCCGGAGTCGGTACAGAAGGACGACGTGGCAATCGAGACTCCCACCGGCCGGCGGACACACGAGGAACTCATCTCCGCCGCAGACCGCGTACGGTCTACGGTTGGGCTCTCAAGGGACGACGTGGTCGCCCTCGCAACTCCGGTAAATTCTCCGGGTGCCGTCGCGGCGGGTGTGCTCGCGCCGCTGATGGCTGGCGCTACGATCAGGCCGACTCAGCCGGGTGAGGGACACGAGGGGGCACTCGTCGTTGGTTCCCATTCGCCTGACGGAATCGATCCGGCAGCGGTTTGGTGAGTCTAGTCGGCCGTGGGACGCACCAGATCGGCTAATGTCACGACGATCCCCAGGATCCATCCGACCGGAACAGAAATGCCGAACCACAGCAGGACGTACGCGAAGCCTTCCAGATCCTAATTTTCGACGAGATAGTCCTTGACTCCATCGACGAAGGATGGGCCGTTTGCCAGCA
>CAZKGF010000038.1:0-12698 GCA_964552115.1 uncultured Halobacteriales archaeon | reverse complement strand
GGGGTCGGGTGTGGCCCGGACAACCCACCTATTTGGCGCCGGTGTGGGGGCGCTACTCCTGTTCAGCGTCGGCTTTCGCCTCCTCCCCCGGTTTCTGGTCACGCAAGTCTCTCATCGGCTGGCAGCAGTCGTGCTCACCGCGGGGGCTCTCGGACCGGTACTCATCGCCGTCGGCATGTACGACGGCCCAGTATTCGTCCTCGGGGCTACCCTCGAGACGATCGCTGTCACCGGATTTGCAGCGGCCTATCTCCGGATGTACCTCAGATCCGATCGTGGCCGGGTTGGATTCTACGGGCCGCTACTCGGTGTCGTGGCCGGTGTCGCTGCGGTGGGTTTGGGTCTCCAGTTCGCCGTCGCTGGGATGGACTCGGCCCTCGTTACCGCCCATCGCCGGCTCAACATCTTCGGGTTTCTCGGCCTCTCGATTCTTGGAATCGGCTACCAGTTCTACCCGCCGACGGTCGGAAACTGGCCGGCATCGAACAATCATACGGCTGCGGGTGGGCTCGGTCTTGTGGCTCTGGGCATGCTCGGGGCGGCATTCGGCGCGATGGCGAGCCCGGTCGTCGCACAGGCCGGCTTTGCTGCCGTGGCCGCTGGCGGGGCAGTCTGGGTCTACCTGCTTTCCTCGGCGATCGCTACCCAAATCGGTGGGAGATAACCCAGCTACTCGACGGGGTCAAAGCGGTAGCCATCCCAGTCTTGACTCGCCGGTTCCCGAATGCCAGCAGCCGGATCACGCAGTTCCTCGACGTAGACCGGAGTAACGACGTCGCCCGTTTCGACGTTGGAGGTAGTCAGTTGGCCGATCGCCCTGACGGATTCCCCAGTCACGGAAAATTCGACGATTGCCAACGCGTTGGGTTGCCTGACTCCTGGGGGCGTCGCCGTACTCCGCGTCCAGGTCACGATTTCGCCAGTGTACTCACTCAGATCGATTGTATCCGTCTGCACAGCCCCACAGTCAGGACACCGATCGTGCCCTGGGTAGGTGATATGGTCCTCGGGACAGCGGTGTGCGTACAGCCCCGTCATTTGGCGGCCTCCAATATCGTGGTCGTAGCGCAGTTTCCGAAGCCACCCACGTTACACGCCAAGCCGACGTCGGCCGAAACCTGCCTGTCCCCAGCGGTGCCGGTCAGTTGCTCGAACAGTTCCACCAGTTGGGCCACGCCGCTAGCGCCGAGTGGGTGGCCCTTGGACTTGAGTCCGCCCGAGGTGTTGATCGGGAGGTCTCCCGACAGCGTGGTGCGACCGTTTTGAACCTGTGCCCAGGCACGCCCCTCCGGAGCAAAGTCCAGCCCCTCCATCTGGAGAAATTCCAAAATGGTGAACATGTCGTGGAGTTCGGCGACATCGATGTCGGCCGGCCCACAGTCGGCCATCTCGTAGGCTTGGGTGCCGCTGTCGACGACGGCGCGCATCGTGGTTGGATCGGGACGCTCGTGGACAACGTGCGTATCTGTCGCGCCGCCAATACCTGCAATACGGACGTACTCCTCGGCGTACTGCTCTGCCGTCTCGACCGGGCATAGCAGCAGGGCAGCCGCGCCATCGGTGACTGGACAGAAGTCGTACAACCGTAGTGGATCGGCGACGATCGGGCTTTCGAGAACCGTTTGTTTGTCCACCTCACGTTGGAACTGGGCGTTTGGGTTCTTGGCGCCATTTGCGTGATTCTTGACTGCGACGTCGGCCAGACTGTCTCGGGGCGCATCGTAAGTTTCGAGATATCGTCGGGCAGTCAACCCGGCAAACGAGGGGAGTGTCACGCCGTGTTTGTATTCGACGGGATGGGTGAGCGAGGCGATGACGTCGGTTGCCTCGGACGTGCTCCGGTGAGTCATTTTCTCCCCACCGACGAGGAGCGTGCAATCACTCGCCCCCGATGCGATCGACTGCCAGGCAGCGTACATGCCGGCACCGCCGGAAGCCGATGTCTGATCGACGCGTTGTGTGTAGGCACCCAGCAGTCCTAAATCGTGAGCGAGGGCGTTCATTACGCCCGTCCGGCCTTCGAACTCGCCACTCGCCATATTCGCTACGTACAGGTGATCGATGGCACTGCTCTCGATCGGTGCAGCGTCGAGGCAGTCAGATCCCGCCTCGGTGAGTAGGTCTTTGATCCACCCCGATCGTTCCCCGAACTTCGTCATCGTCGCCGCGATGACTGCAACATCCATACCAGCGGTGACACAGGGCCCCACCGAGTGGGTTTCGGTCCACGAAAATGGGCGTTTTAGGCTGCCCGAAACGACAGGTATTTTAGGGTTCCCTAAAGAGTCACCACCAACATGAATCCGGGCAGTTCGGACATCTGTGTGATCGTCCCCACAATCCGGGAGTGGGAGTGTATCCGTGACTACGCCGCCAATGCGCGGCGCCACGGGTTCGATACGGACCGACTCTTCATCGTGTTAGTGACCGAGGATTTCTGCGACACGGTCGCCATGGAACGAATGCTCGAGGACGAGGAACTTTCGGGGGCCGTCTTCGACGGGACTGCGCGATCGGAGTGGATGGAACACCACGGTATTAGCGACTACGAGCATCTCATCCCCGAAGCGAGTCATGCACAGACCTCGTTCGGCCTCCTCTACCTCTGGGCCAACGGATTCCCGTACGGTGTCTTCATCGACGACGACACGCTGCCCCACGACGATATCGACTTCTTCGGACGCCATCTTCGAAATCTCAATTACGAAGGAGAACTCGAGACTGTCACCTCTGATGAAGACTGGGTAAACGTCTGCTACCAGTCCGATTCAGGCCTGTATCCACGGGGCTATCCCTACAGTGCCATGGACGAGACGGTCGAAACAGAGCGCCGTCCGGTTTCGGACGTCGTCGCTTCTCAGGGCTTGTGGACAAACGTTCCCGACCTTGATGCCGTTCGAATCCTCATGGATGGCGACCTCAACGGGCAGGCACAGACGCGAACGACCGATGAAGATTTCCCGCGCGATTTCGTCGCTGGGGAGGGCCAGTATCTAACGGTATGTTCGATGAATCTCGCGTTTCGACGTGAAATCGTACCGGCCTTTTACCAACTGCCCATGGACGACAACCCATGGGATGTCGGCCGATTCGATGACATCTGGAGTGGCCTCTTCCTCAAGCGGGCCTGTGATGTCGTCGGCGGATCCATCTACAACGGCCAGCCACTTTGTGAACACAACAAGGCACCACGCTCGACGTTCTCGGATCTAACCAACGAAGCAAACGGTCTCGAACTCAACGAGCATCTCTGGCGGATTATCGATGCTGTCGATCCCGAGGAACCGACGTACGCGGGCGTCTTCGAAGCCATCGCAACCCGCCTTGCGACCGGTGAATTCGACGAGTATCAGAACGGGGCGTTCCTGTCATACGTCGGGGAGTACATGCGGGATTGGCTCGACTGTCTGGAGGCGCTCGATGCACCAGCGACCCATCGAGCCAGTGTACCGACGGCAGGGGACGACTAGAAAGGACTAAGTGATTTAGGTGCCCCTAAATTCTACAATGACTGATTCGTCGACCGAAGCCGATCGCGGGACGGACGACGGCCAGATAGTCTCTCGTCGGCGGTTTTTGACGGCCGCGGGGCTCTCTGGCGTTGGCATCCTCGCCGGCTGTTCGGGTCCCCAATCCGACACGACGCCCGATACTGGCCCACTCGATCTCGGGACATTTCGAGGCTCGGGCCGACTCGTCGCAGCCCGTGGGCCACCAGGGGGAACGTCCATCGAGGATCTGCCACCGCTCGAGGGGACGCTCAACTTCTATCTCGGCGGTGGCGAGGGAGGTCTCTACCTCCAACTCATCCGCCTCCTGACCGACTATTATCCGGACTTCGAATTCAACCATACACAGGCTGCGTCGCGGACGCTTGCGAACACGATCATCGAAGAAACTGAAGCGGGAGTCAGTCCAGCCGACGTCTTTATCGCAGTCGACGCGGGGTCGTTGGGTGCGGTTGCAAACGCCGGGGCGACTGCCTCGCTCCCCACGTCAGTCACCGATGTCGTCCCCACGGAGTATCGAACCGATCAGTGGGTTGGGATTGCCGGACGGGCCCGTGCCATCCCGTACAATACCGCAGAACTGTCAGCAGACGACATCCCCTCGACGGTGCAGGATTTCCCCGACACGGCGGCCTTCACCGACGCTCTCGGGTGGGCACCCACCTACGGCGCATTCCAGTCGTTCATTACGGCGATGCGCCTCCTCCGGGGCCAAGAGGAAACCAGGAGTTGGCTAGAAGCGATGCTCGAGAGCGGGGTCCGTGAGTATGGCGACGAGTGGCGGGTTTCGAACGCAGTTGCGGATGGGGAACTCCTGGCTGGCTTCGCGAATCACTACTACGCCATGCGCGTACAAAACCAGCGTCCGGACGCCCCGATCGATCTCGCATTCACCCAAAACGACGCCGGTGCACTCGTCAACGTCTCCGGAGCCGAAATTATCAGCGGCACGGATCAAACAGAATTAGCAGAACGGTTCATCAGACACCTCCTCTCTGCCGAAGCCCAGGAGTTTTTCGCCACCCGCACTTTTGCCTATCCGACAGTGCCCGAGGTTGATCCGGTTGGCGACCTCCCGAGTATCGACGAATTGAACCCGCCGGACATCGATCTCGCCAATCTTGCGGATACACAACCCACGATCGACCTGCTTCGAGATACCAACGTCCTGTGACCAATGGCCCCCTCATCTGGTGGTGACGGCGTCAGCCACGACCGAATTCGGGTGTGGCTCGCCAACCGAGGGCCAAGACCATTGTCCATCGTCGCGGTCGGCATTACGCTCCTGCTCCTCTCACCCGTTGCCTGGATCGTCCTCCGTGCGAGCGACGTAGAAACTGGCCGTCTTTTCTCGCTCGTCCTCAGTCCCGATACCGGTGCAATCATTTTCAATTCGATGTTGCTCGTTGGGTTGGTAACGCTCTGTTCGATACTACTCGGTGTCCCCCTGGCTGTATTGACGGTCCAAACGGATTTGCCCTTCCGCCGAGTTTGGACGGTCCTCTCAGCGCTGCCGTTGGTGATCCCGAGTTACGTCGGTGCATTCGCCTTCGTTTCTGCCTTCGGCCCCCGTGGCGTCTTGCAAGATTTTCTGGCCCCCCTGGGTATCGAACGCCTCCCCTCGGTATACGGACTCGGCGGGACCGTGCTGGTCCTGACGCTGTTCACCTATCCGTACGTCTATCTCACTACGAGAGCCTCCCTGCAAGCGTTCGACGGGCGGGTTATCGAGGCGGCCCGAACGCTGAATCACGATCGATGGGCCGCGTTTCGACGCGTCACGCTTCCACAGATCGCACCCGGAGTGGCTGCAGGCGCGCTGTTGACCGGCCTGTATACCCTCTCGGATTTCGGCACGCCCCAGATCATGCGCTACGACGTCTTCACCCGGATGATATACGTCGAATACGTCAACTGGAATCGTGGGTTTGCGGCAGTCCTTTCTCTATTGCTCCTGGGGTGTACGATTCTGATACTGATCGGTGAGTCCCGGATTGGATCCAGCAGAGAAGGCGCCCACGTGAGCTCAGATTCCCGCTCGGCCGGCCGGATCGAACTCGGCCGATACACCTGGCCAGCGCTGGCATTCTGTGCGTCGATCGCATTTCTCGCATTGATCGTTCCCTTGGGAATTCTACTAATGTGGCTGGTTCGGCCGTCGCCTGCGTATGCAACCGGTGGCTTCGGCTTCGAACTTGGCTTCGCCTGGAACTCGTTTTTCGTGGCAGGTGGCGCCGCCGTGGCTGCCGTCGTCTTGGCCGCACCCATCGCCTACCTGGCGGCTCGGACGGAGAGTTGGATCGGATCGATTCCGGAGCGGGCAACGTACATCGGGTATGCCATGCCGGGTATCGTCTTGGGCTTGTCACTCGTGTTTCTGGGCCTCTCCTACGTCAATGCCCTCTACAAGACACTCTGGCTCCTCATATTCGCCTACGTCGTCCGGTTTATCCCCCAAGCAGTGGGAATCATGGAGTCGTCGATCGAGCAAGTCGACCCACAACACGCCGAAGCCGCACGGACGATGGGCGAATCTCCGCTTCGATCGTTCCTCAGGGTCGAACTCCCACAGATCAGCCCCGGCGTCGCCGCAGGCGGGGCACTCGTTTTCTTGACCACGATGAAAGAGCTTCCCGCAACCCTGTTACTCAAGCCCCTCGGGTTCGAAACACTGGTAACGTACATCTGGCAAGTACAGGCCCAAGGCGCCTATGGGCAGGCGGCAGTGCCGGCATTAATGTTGGTCGCGATCTCTGCACTGTCGTTGCTCGTCATCCTGGGCAGGGGGAGATATGATGTCACACAATAAACAAGTATCTCGGTCGACTGACGCACGATCGGAGACCGACACAGACCTCGATTCGGACGCCAACACGGTTCTTGCTCTCGAAGACGTCGTCATGTCGTATAGTGACGAACGGGCTGTCGACGGTGTGTCACTCCAGGTAAATCGAGGCGAACTTTTGACGCTGTTGGGCCCATCTGGGTGTGGAAAGACGACGACGCTCCGACTGATTGCCGGCCTCGAACAGCCCACCGACGGGACGGTAGCGATCGATGGGGACGTGTTGGCTTCGCCCCGGGACATGGTCTCTCCCGAGGATCGAAACATCGGGCTCGTGTTCCAAAACTTCGCCCTGTTTCCCCACCTCGACGTCGGCGAGAACATCGCCTTCGGAATCCGCGAGTGGGACGACGAAGCGACCGAAGCTCGCGTGAACGAGTTGCTCGAACTCGTGGAGTTGACCGATCATCGCTCGAAAATGCCAAGTCAACTCTCGGGTGGACAGCGACAGCGTGTGGCCCTAGCCCGATCACTCGCGCCCGAACCCGACGTGATTCTGCTCGACGAGCCATTTTCTAATCTGGACGTCCGTCTCAGGGTGGAGATGCGCGAAGAGGTCCGCCGAATCCTCAAAGCAGCCGGTGTCACTGCGATTTCTGTCACCCACGATCAGGAGGAAGCACTCTCCATTTCCGATCGCGTCGCCATCATGAACGATGGTCGGATCGAACAAGTCGGCAAACCGGAGACCGTCTTCGAAAATCCCGAATCAAGGTTCGTGGCTAGTTTCCTCGGGCGGGCAAGTTTCCTCCCGGGTCGCGTTCGGGGTGATGTCGTGGAAACAAGGCTCGGTACCGTCTCCACAGAGGGGTTACACGGCCCACTCGAAGCCTACGACGGCGCCCAGATCGACGTGCTCGTCCGTCCAGACGATATCGAGGCTGTCCCAGCACCCGAGGCGGCTGCCGACGGTCACGTCGTCCATCGCCAGTATAACGGACCGTCGTTCGTCTATCGGATCGATCTGGTTGATGGCGGCGTCGTCCGATGTCTCCACAACCACGCAGAGACATTCGAGCACGGCCAACCGGTTTCCGTCGACATCGTCAGCGATCACCGACTAGCCTGGTATCCAGCGGAGTGAAATGGACCGGGTGGGCCAGTTTCGCGAGGCGATTTCCGCACGCCGACTGGCCGCCTGCCTCGCACTCCTGGCCAGCATTGCTGCCTGGCTGATCGCAACGGAGTTATTCCCGTATCACTCGCTCAACCACGACGAGGCGGTCTACCTCCAGCAGGCAGCCATGCTTCTGGAGGGACAACTGGTCCTCGATCCGCCCATGGCAGAGGTGTTTCGGCCGTGGTTCTTCGTCGCAGACAACGGTCATCTATATCCAAAATATACGCCCGTCACGGCCATCCTCTTCGCACCGGGCGTCGCCATCGGCCTCCCACGGCTGGCCCTGGCAGCCATCGCTGCAGGGACGATCGCCGCACTGTATGCAACTGTCGCTGAAGTTTTCGATCGCCGGACGGGGCTCGTGGCGGCTGTACTCCTGTTGAGTTCACCGTTATTTCTCATCCACTCCGGCGTCTTTCTTCCCTACCTCCCGACCATGGGCCTGAATCTCGTCTTCGCCTGGGCCTACCTTCGTGGCGATCGAACCGGCGAGCAACGGTGGGCAATCCTGGCCGGCATCGCAATCGGTGCGGCCTTTTTCGCCCGACCCTACACCGCGGTCTTGTTCGCGGTTCCCTTCATCTGCCACGCCCTGTGGCGGTGTCGGACGTTCGAACGGCCGGTGCTTACTCACCACTTCACGACCGCGGCCCTCGGCCTGGGAGGCGTTGGAATTGCGCTGGGCTATAATGCGTTCATGACTGGTGATCCACTCACCTTCCCCTACCAGGCCTTTGCGCCGGCAGACGATCTCGGGTTCGGACGGCGGGAACTCCTGGGGTACGAACGAGTGTATACGATAGACCTGGCCGTGCGGGCCATGGTTGCCAACCTGTCCACGTTCGTAAACCGCTGGATCGTCGCCGCCCCCTTAGGCGCGCTTGTGGCCGTGGCCGGTCTCGCCACCCTGCTTGTCCGCCAGAAGAAAAAACTGCGTTCGCGAGTGCTCGTCATCGTCGGCCTCGGTCTCACGATTCCGATTGGAGAACTGTACTTTTGGGGGACCGTCAACGTCCTCGGAGACCTCTCCGTCCCGCGAGACGGTCTCATCGGTGTCCTTGGCCCATATTATCACTTCGGACTCCTCGTGCCGACGACAGCCCTCGGGGCCTATGCTCTCGTCCAAGGCGGTATCACTGTGACGCGGATGTGGGAAAACCGCCAGCGAGCAGGTCAGATCGCGTTTGCGGTCGTATTGGGTGGGACACTGGTAGTAGGTGCCCTCCTCGGAGGTGGAGCGATCGCCGACCCGGTTGCCACGAACGCCGAGGTCACGGCAACCTACGAGGAGGCATACGAACCGATCGAATCGCGAGAGTTCGATGACGCACTCGTTACGGTCCCCCCAGTCCATGGCGAGTGGCTCAATCACCCGTTTCAGTACTTACGAAACGACATTGACTACGATGGGTCGGTCCTGTACGCTTTGAATACCCGGGAACTCGCGCTTGCCGAGACGTTCTCTGAGCGCCAGCTCTACCGGTACGTCTACCGCGGCCAGTGGGCACCAGGGAGTGCACCTCCGGTCGCTCCCCGCCTCCAGCCCATCGAACGGGTGGCTGGCGAGCGTGTCCGCGTCACGACCACCGCGACGGTTCCCGCGTGGACCGAACGAGTCTCCATCGCACTCGAATCCGGCCCCGAGCGAACGTATGTCTCGGTTGATTCCCCCGGTGAAGAGCTCCCTCTCGACCTGGAGGTAACAAACTCTACAGTGAGCATTTCCTCGCCCGGCCGATTCGAACCCACCACTGTGGCTCTCGGAGATTCACGGACGATCGAGATGGAGATATTCGTCGATTCAGGGGGATTAAACACGTTCTCCTACGAGATTTCGGTCCCGGTCGAACGAACTGCCGGAGGTGTCCGGGCGATCACCCCGACACTGTCTGTCTGTCGACAAGCCGGCCCGTGTGGGATCGGGTCAGCGTACGTCCCGGGCGAACACCAACCGGGCGTGGGCCTCCGAACGTCGCTGACCAGCCAGTAAGCTACCCACCGCTAAAGCAGTGGACTTTCACCATGGACTCCCGATCTAACCAAAACTGGTGCGGGGTCAAATCCGCTCTCGGTCACCGTCCCGGTGTTTATACGCACGCCTACGGGTGCGTCTCCGTCCGAAGACGTGTGCAACGAACGGAATAGTTTGAAGCCGACGTTCTTCGCGGCGTCGCGGAACTGATCGATAGTGTCGTGCAGGAGGACGGCGTCGCTCTCAGTCACGTCAATTTTGACTGGCACAGTGCGCCGAACCTCCATACATCAATATGTAACTCGTTTATTCATAAACATTAACACTCGGTGGGGGAAGGCAGTCCTGCCACCGGCGGTGGTAATAAAGTCAAGCGAACGCGCTTCCTCCCGCGACTGAAGTCGTGGGTTTCCGCGCTGTTCAACCTATGAGCAGCCTTACCGAAGTCGCTCTTCGACGCAGACCTTGACGATGGAAGTGGCAATTTCGAATCCGCCCTGTAGGGGATCGAGGGTAGTTTCTCCAGCCCGCTCGCCGTATTCGATGGGCAGTTCCCGAACCTGATACCCACGCATAACCGGTCGAAGCAACAGTTCCGCCGAAAGTCCCGTGTTTTCGGTCCAGTCGATCTTGTCGATAAGCGGGCGGCGATAGGCCCGCATCCCGGTCGTTACGTCGTGGACCCGCTGGCCCATCAGTACCGAGGCAATGCCGGCAAACACTCGATTCCCCCACCGGTTCAACTCTGGCATCGTGCTGGCCCCGTGGTACAACCGGTCACCGCTAACGACGTCACACCCCTCGTTGATCGCAGTCAAAAAATCGGGTATCCGCTCCATCGGGTAGGTATCGTCACAATCGGTAGTCACGATCACCGGGCGCTCTGCAGCACGGAGCCCCGCGAGTAGGGCAACTCCATACCCTTGTGGCGGCTGTTCGATGACCGTTGCCCCCCGTTCTGCTGCGATCGTCGGGGTACGATCGCTGGAACTATCGACACAGATCACACGCGCACGATCGTCAGTGACTCGTGCGATATCGTCAAGGACGGTGCCAATGGCGGATTCTTCGTTATACGTTCCCATGACGACGGTGATATCGTCGAGGGTGAACCGGTCTGTGGACCCTTCGTCGTCCATTGAACGGGAGTCGACGCTCCGCGGCCTTGAGTTTTTAGGTTTACCAAAAACAACGGTGAGGCCGACTACTCATTCGAGCGCACGCTGGCCTGCCACGTATCCGGTCGCGATTGAAACCCCACCACCGGACTTCTCTGCGGGATAGTTGTAGCCCCCGATGACGTCCCCCGCAGCGTAGAGATTGGAGAATTCTGGCGTGGTATCAGCCCCGAGCGGTCTGAGCGTCAGGTCGACGATTACACCGAACCGAGCGAAGGGTTGATCGTCCAAGGGACGGTCCCCAACCCACTCCGTGCGATCGGCGGGGTGTTCCACGTGACACCCAAACAGTGGCTCACGGACGCCGTCCCGAGACGTTTCGATTCCGCCACCGGCAACGCCACCCGTCGCCAAGACATACGCCGAGGCGTCGATTTGCCGGTCGCCATCGAGTTCGACCGCGGAGATGGCACCATCGGAAGTTCGAACGTCTGTCACCCGCGTCTTCGTCTCGAGATCGACTCCTGCCTCAAGGAGGGCATCGTGGAGGTATCGACCCAGGCGGCCGCCAGGGACACTGGGCGGTCCCATCGGGAGTTCGTACACTGGCGCATCGACAGCCGCCTCGACCGCTTCCCTGATCTCGCGAACAGACTCCCATCCCAGCACTGCCGGCACAGCCACGCGATCCATATACCCCGTGACCGTCTGAACCTGCTCTGCAAAGGCCGTCCGAAGGGGGGTCCCGTCTTCGACCGGTTCATTGGCCTCCAGCGCCGTTGCGTACCGCGGAGGGGCGGGTGCGTCGGTGATCGGGATAGGAAAACTAATTTCCATCCCAGTGACCGGACCTGGGGGTCCGGTCGAGTGGAGTTGATCGGCAACGAACTGGGCATCGAAGGCGGTGAGCCGATCGAATCCGACGAGGGTCGTACTCGCCTCGCGTCCGGCCATGCCGGCTGCCATACTCCGTGGATACCGTGCCGTGGGTTTCAGGTAGCCACTATACGTGGGGATGAGTGCATTGTGTTCGGTATGGCCACCACAATACAGCTCGCCGGTCACTTTGTCAAATAACTCCAGGCCGTCCTTTATCCCGGACTCACCAACGATGGTGTATGGGTGCTCAGCCGGGAGATAGGGGACTGTCGAGAAGGGGTCCGCGAGTGGGCCCTCCCCACCGGGTGTGTATCCCATAACGTCGATCAGTCCGGTCGCCAGTTCGAGTGTCGAGTCACCCGCTGTGACGAGAGTAACCGACGCGTCACCAGACCTGACAGCCGACAATGCCGACATTGCTCCGGCCAGCCCACCGCCAACGACGACCACATCGCGATCGGCCGCCATTAGTCGACCTCCTCCCACAGATTCGGTGGGCCACTATCGAACTGGGCGAAGTCGACCGATTCCGCACCAGACTCGAGGGCTTTGTCTCGGTTCATCGTCGTCGCGTGGAGCGCGTAGTTTTCCATCGCCACCGACAACTGCTCACCCCACAGAGTCTCCCGTTGTCCACGCCAGCGCTCGTCAAACAGTTCGTCTGTCGCGTCTCGGACTGTCTCCGCATCCTCCATCGGATACAGTTCCGAAGCGATCCGGTGGACACAGCTCCCACCTTGACAGGTTCCCATTCCCGCTCGCGTGCGTATGCGAACGTCGTTTAGGTCAGTTCGATCGGCAGTTTCGTCCTCGAAGGCGTCACGAATTTCGGCACGGGTAACCGATTCACACTCGCAGACGATTGGATTGGTCCCCGGAGCACTCAGAATATCCGCTGTCCTGCTCCCGTGGCGCTCCTGTACCCGATCGTAGACTGGCGAGGAAACGTCGAATCGGTCCATTCCATCGTCCAATTCATCCAGATCCTCGCTTCCCGGCAACGGAAGTTCGTCAGTCCGGCACTGCCGCTGAATACCGAACTTTTCACAGACTTGATCGGCGACGGCCTCGGCCATCGCCCGAGCGGTCGTAAATTTACCCCCGAGGACCGTGATGAGTCCCCACAGATCGTCGCGTGGTTCGTGATCCAGGAGCGCAAATCCCCGTGAGAGGGAATTCGGGTCGGTCTCGGCGTCACTCTCGGCCCCGAACAGCGGCCGAACCCCCCAGTACGACCGGAGTGCGTGTGCGTGTT
>CAZKGF010000037.1:0-13252 GCA_964552115.1 uncultured Halobacteriales archaeon | reverse complement strand
AGCAGGGAAAGCTTCGGCTACTACATGGCTGGGGGACCAGAGGGAATAATTCTCGCGGTCACGGATGAAGATGAATTCAACCGGGAGGCATATTCCGGTGCGAACCGCACCCCCGGGGCCACGAACCAATTCGCCGAGGCTGGATCCCCCACACTTGCAGCATTCAATCGAGCAGCAGAACTCTATCCGTGGGCGTTCGGCAACGCAATCAGGCAGTCGGCTGCCGACTTCGGGACCACCCAGATTTACGAAATTAGGGTCGAACACGATCAAGGGTTGCTCACCACATTCCTCGATGGAGGGACGACCGATGTCTTCCGAGAAATACAACGGAAACAGCTCGAGGCAGTGTCGATGGCCCACACAGTGTCCGCCAGTAGCGATGATCTTCGCCTGCGCCTGAACACGACGACGCCAACGGGGCCGATGCGCGTTTCACTGCAGCGTTTGGACGCCGAACAACCGATCGATGGCACGATCAGAATCGGGGACCAGGTTGTTGGCTCGACTGGAAGTGATGGGGTGCTGTGGACGGTTCAACCAGGCGCCGGAACACAGGTTAACGCAACCGTCGGCTCCGACACTGTCAGTGCGACCCCCTAGATTCTCTTGGAAAGGCCAGCCTACCTTGTCTGGTGTCCCGGGCGACTGCCTCAACCGTCGGTGTGGTGGTGTTATTGGTACTAACAGTGACGCTCGGGGCGTTTGTGGCGACCGCGGTTGACGCAGACCTGACCGCGGGACCACCAACGACACGCCTCTCTCTGGACGCCGATGCGGGGACGAACCGGGTTATGCTCGTTCACCGAACCGGCGATACACTCGATGTCCACGAGTTGTCTATGCGCGTAGAAATTGAGGGAGAGGAACTCGCACATCAACCCCCGATACCATTCTTTGCGGCTGAGGGGTTTCGTGGCGGTCCCCACGGTGTGTTCAACCGTGCGTCGAACGGCCTTTGGACAGCGGGTGAATTGGCGTCGGTCCAAGTCGCCTCGACGAACACACCGGAACTCGAATCCGGCGATCTTGTACGTGTGACACTTCGGACCGACCGCGGTCTCGTCCAACAGCTCTCAGCACAAGCCTCGTGAATAACCGGACTTAGGACACAGTGGCTACCGTTGTAATTGCTCGCGGGCTTCCTGTTCTGGCCTGTTGGATGTGGTGAGTGAAGCTCTCGTAGCCCGCTGCCTCGAACAACCGATCCGCCTCCGTTCGGTCGTAGAACAGCATTATTCGATCGGCCAGCCATCGGAACACCCCGTTCGATGGCGCGTCGGGTCCGACCACGAGGACCTGCCCGCCTGGCCGGGTAACTCGATGAATTTCGGCGAGTGCAGTGACCGGATTTGGCCAGTATTCGATCGAACCTGACGACCAGACCACGTCGAAAGTATCGTCCTGATACGGAAGGCGTTCTGCGTCCCCACGGTAAAACCGAACGGGCCCACGCTTGCCGAATTTCGCATACGCTTTGGCGAGCTGATCAGCACTCTGGTCAAGGCCGTGGACGTTTTCGGTGTACTCTACTAATCCTTCGGTCCCGAAGCCGGTCCCACAGCCGACGTCGAGAACGATGTCGCCCGAGGCGATTTCGAGCCACTCGAGTGCTTCCTCTCGCATCTCCTCGGTCCAGACGAATTGGTTGATCCTGTCGTAAACGGACGAGAGATATCGGTAGAATACCCGAGCCCGACCCTTGTTTTGGAGGACGCCCATGGCCGAAACAGATCGTTATCAGGCTTAATTCTGGGGATATCCCGGAGTATCAATAGAGACAACTGAATTGAATTTATTTCTACGTTATAACTATTTCTATAATTTTTGTTACGGTTGCGAGAGTTTAAGGGAGGGGCCGGGACAGTCGGGGGCACCTGTATGCACAGTTTTCCGGTGTTCATCATCATCGTCGGACTTGTGTTCGGTGTACCGGCCGTCAGTGGTGTCGCGATCGCGACGGGGCCCCTGGCAGACGCCGGTCTTGACCAATCGGTCCCTGTCGGAACGACTGTCTATTTGGACGCGACGGCCTCACGATCGCCATCGGGCCACATTGAGGAGTATCGGTGGGATATGGATGGGCCAAACGCTTCACAGCCTCCACTCGCCTGTTCGACGTGTGGTCAAACATCGTTCGTCCCCACCTCTCAGGGGACGTATCAGCTCACGATCGAGGTAACTGACAGAGACGGACTCACACGGACCGATACGTTGACCGTGACCGTTGGAAACGTGGCGCCTCCGTCCGTCTCACTGTCCGGACCGACGACAGCCACCACGGAGCCAGTGGACGTGACGGCCAGGGTAACTTCCGGAACTGCGAATCTCACTGCGTTAGTCTGGTACCGGAACGGTACGCGGCTCACTACGGCCGACATCGCTGGATCGTCGGCAACAGTTACTCGGCCGATTGGGCTCTCGAACGGCCCCAACACCGTAACAGTGACCGCGATCGACTGGCGCGGTCATCGCCGCAGTGCGAGTCACGTCGTTAGCCTCCCGATCTCGAATCGCTCCGTCGGGAATGGACCCCGACCCGATCACGATCAATCGCCTCCGCCTGTACAGGCCGGCCCGACTGCTCGTATCGATCTCACCGGTCCCTGTCGACATGGAATCAGGTGTGACGGTTCGACGATCCGAATCGGAGAGACACTTACGCTGGATGGGGAACTGTCGACGCCTGGGGATGCACCCATCGACACGTATAACTGGGAAATCGGCTCGGATCGGAATACGTCTGGCGTCACACAATCGGCGTCATTTTCAAGCAGCGGCGAAATATCGGCCGCACTCACCGTCACAGATACGAACGGCTTGACTGATACGGACCATGCTCGCATCTCCGTCGGGCCCGAAGCGTGGTGGGTGGGCCTGTCGTACTCGTGCCCGGTCGGAGACTGTCGATATGTGGGGTCGAACGACACTCTCCTTGCTGGCCCTCGGAATCCGATCGAGTTTACGAGTTCATCTGTTGGTGGGCCGGCCGCGAACAGTTCCTGGACGGTCGATGGCCTCGCAGATGCCGGTGATGTGGACAAGATTACCCGATCATGGATCGAGACCGGCGTGTATACGGTTAGGGCGACGGGGACCTCTCCTGCTGGCACAACCGATACGGATTCCCTTCGAGTAAAGATCAGACATCCGCCATCGTCTCCTGACCAATCCGGAATGATCGACACGTCGGTCCGTGCAGCCCTGCGTACGGACGAGATCTGTGCGGACGGGGATCGGATGGACTACGGCGATCGAGCGGTGAATACTGATCCACCTGATACGCCATCGAGTTCCGGTGGGGAATGTCGGATTACGCAGGCGATCGATGCGACGGTTACTGTCACCGACCCTGACGGTGATTCGGTTCGGGTGACGATCGGTCTCGGCGGTCGAACGAAGACATTAACGGTCCCTGGTTCCGACCTCGACGGCGTCGACAGTGGCCAGAGCCGCCGAGTCCGGTTTCTGACCACCACCAACGACGACGTTGGACCTCGGGGGCCGATGGCGCGTACAATTCGAGCAACTGCTGTCGACGCGTCCGGGAACGTTGATACGACGGAGACCCGCCGCGCTGACGTGCTCTATGCGGAAGATGGTGGCACCGGCCCGGTCGGGGAGGGGCGAGCGAGTGCAGACGTTCACGAACTGGCCGTCATCAGCAAGAATCGACTGGAGAACGGGGAGACTCGTGTAACCGTCGCGGTGTCGTGTGACCTTCGTCAGGGCACCGGGCACGATATTCAGTGCTGGCCAGCAGGAACAGACGGGTCGGTGTCGATCGATTGGGGTGACGGATCACACAGTCAATCGAACGCTGTCGATGAGACTGAGACACGCGCTCACCTACTTCGCCACGACTACCGAGGTGGTGGTGACACAACAATCACCGCGACGGTTGAAACAGCTACACGAGCCAGAAACGGCAATAAACAGGCGTTGACTGTCCTTTCGACCACAGTCATTGCCGGCAAACAGCGCACACTAACGGAATGGGAACGGACGGAGACGGTCGTCGAGCGTGAGAGGCGTCCCAGTAATGGTGGTGCGGACGTTCGGTGGCGGCGGGCGGGGCGCGCTCGTACCGAGATGACTGCTACGCGAACGAAGACCGTGCGGAAGACGGCCGTTCCGGACACGTATTTTACAGACCCCCTCTGGAAGAAGGTCCGGGAATACCGGGATGAAGGGACACAGGACGTAACATTTGCCACCGAGCGACCAGGGGCTGGGTACACACTCGTTCAACGGAACGCACGAACGACGTGGGATGGATGGGCCGGGACGACAGTACTCGATGATGCAGCTGACTTGACGAGTCCGAAGTACGAACGCATCGGGACCGAGCGCGAGCGGATCCAGCCCCCTACATACCGGTGGCAAACTACGGAGACACATCGCAAAACAATCCGGACGGTCGAGCGGGTTCCGGTCTACGAGACTCGGGAACTGACGCGGACCTACACGGTTTGGGATCCCCGAGCCGTTTGTATCGAATCGGGTGCGACAGGCTGTGACGAGTGGCGTGGCGGGGATGTAGAGCGGTCATATACCATCGATAGACGTGTCAAGGCCGGCACCGAGCGATCAGTCACTACAAGTATCCAGCCGGTGACGTATCGGCAAACCCACACCGGGCCAACCTGCCCCGAAAATCAGACTTGCGCGACGGTACAGAAAGCCGTCTACGACGTATCGTATCGAGTCCGGATCCGGGAGCGTGTTTTACAGCACAAATACGCGCGTAAATCGGCCGCTACATTTGCCGTATGGGAGCGCTATTCCCAGACGCAGTACTGGTACTGGGAGAAACTGGTCCACCGATGAGTGGACCTCCGTTTTGTACCCAGGGCGAGAGACCCCGCGAACAGCGAGGAGGGCGCAACCCTGTCGGGGACCGCCAGGAGCAAACTCGCTGGCGACGGCCGGTGGTCGGCGGGCTTATCCTGCTCGTGATCGTGGGCCTCGGATTTGCCGTACTCGGTGGGCATCACGGGCCTGTCCCCGCTGGAGCTGAAAACCTCTCAGAAAGAGACGATGGCTATCCCGGTGAGCGAGTGATAGACCGGACGCCGTTTACGACACTGTTCCGGGACGAATTGCAGACGAGCGCGGAGCAACGCCGGACAAACGTCACCCGGATAGACATCAGAGATAATACGGTGTTTACAACCGTCACTGGGCAGGGCCCCCGATTCGAAGCGGTAATCGATCTTCGCGATGCCTTTGCGGCGGCACTGGCACGGAGTTGGGCCAACGAGACACACACGTGGGGCATCGATCACGCCGTCGTTCGGTACGTTCCGTCTTCCGGCGGTGCCAACCGAACGTGGCGGATTGACGAATGGTGGATTCACCACTGGCAGACGGGTGCATTAACCCAGGCCGATGTCCTGCGACGGATCGAGGCCACCGGCGACAGACGCCAGGCCTTCGATGACGCCGCGTTCGAAACCGCCGTCCGTGATATCGATGGCGTCACGATAGATTCGGTCGAACGCTACGGTCGGGCCGTATTTCTCTCCGGAAACCGGTCCGCGGAGAACACCCTTCGCGACGGGTTATTGGCCATCGAACGTGCCGCCTTCGAAGCCGATTCAGAAGATATCAGACAATTGGTTATCTTCGCCAGATTTGGAGATGGGAACACGAACGGGACCGTCTACCAGAAATTTGGAACGGGCTACATTCGGTGGGAAAACGAGGGTAGTATAACCAGAGCCCAACATCGCAGTGCGCTGACGTTGTTGAACCACTCCGCGTCGGCGGTCCCCGGGCCGGTACAGACGTACACCACCCGTCCGCTTCCGACCTGAAAATAGTGGACTACAGATACCCCTGGGAGTGAGACGACATGTTGGACCGACCGGCGACATCACGACTTCGCAACTACCAAATACTCGTTAGGGGTAGACTCGGACGATTGAGGAATGCCAGAGACGCAGGTTCTCGAGCGCATCAAAGACGCCGAGCGCGAGGCAGACGAGATCGTCGCAGAGGCCGAAGAGGCGGCCGAACAGCGGATCAAAACTGCCGAAGAAAAGGCTGCAGAGATCCGTGAATCGGCCCGAAAGGAGGCCGAGGCTGCTGCCGAGGAACGCCTCGAAGAGGCACGCGAGGAAATCGAGGCCGAACGAGAAGAGATCCTTTCCGAGGGGGAAGCCGCCCGCGAACGCCTTGAAAATCGGGCTGCGGAGCGAACAGATGAGGTGATCGCGTACGTGACGGACCTGTTCGAGGAGGCGGTACATGCTCAGACCTGAGCGGATGAGTCGGGTCTCGGTGACCGCTGCAAAACGCGTTCAATCCGAGGTCATCGAAACGATTCACGATCTGGGCCTCCTGCATGTCACCGAGTACGACGATTCCTGGGATGGCTTCGAACCGGGGGACCCAGTCGACGGGGCAGATCGAAAGGCCGAACGGTTGGTGACAGTCCGCGCGCTCGAAAGTATTCTGGATGTCGACGAGGATGATGTTGGGCGGACCGATCGGTTGCTGACCGAGGAAGATCTCGACGAGCGACTCGAAGAAATCCGCACAGAAGTCAACGAACTGGACGAGCGAAGAGACGACATTACAGACCGGTTACGATCTGTCGAAGAGGAACTTGAGATGCTCGAACCGTTCGTGCATCTCGGCATCGACCTGGATTTATTACGGGGATATGATTCGCTGGCGGTACAGGTCGGCCACGGTGACGATGAAGAAATCCGGCAAGCCCTAACCGAGAACGACGTGTCTTCTTTCGAGATATTCGCGAACGAAAGGATCGTCGGGATATTTGCACAGACCGATCTCGATTCTCTGCAGGAAGCACTCGTTGACGCCCCCTTTACAGCGCTGGAGATTCCGGAGGGCGAGGGTGACCCACAGCATTATCGCGACGAACTTCGTCACGAACGGGAACGACACGAATCCGAACTCGAAACGGTCGAAAACGAACTCGAAGACCTCAAACTCGAGGTCGCTGATTTTCTCTTGGCGGCCGAAGAGACGCTCGCCATCGACCTGCAAAAACGCGAGGCACCATTGTCGTTTGCGACCACCGAGAACGCATTCATCGCCGAAGGCTGGATTCCGACTGACCGGTACGAGGACCTGGTCGATGCGCTGGAAACGTCCGTTGGCGACCACGTCGAAATTCAGGAACTCGAACGTGCATCATACGATCGCGACGGCCACCCGCACGATCACGAACCAGTCCAGCACGAAGAAGGGGCTGTAACTGACGGTGGCACTGTCACGACCGGAACCGATGAACCGCCGGTGGTTCAGCAAAACCCGTCGCCCGCAAAACCGTTCGAACTGCTGACGAACGTCATTGGACGCCCGCTGTACTGGGAATTCGATCCGACCCTGATTCTGCTCCTTACGTTTCCCCTCATGTTCGGGTTCATGATTGGCGATTTGGGATACGGGATCCTCTACGTGCTTATCGGGGCGGGCATCATTCGATCGTTCGACTCTCCGGGTTGGACGGCGCTGGGCGGGATTGCCGTTTGGGCCGGTGCGTTTACCATCCTCTTCGGTATTCTCTACGGTGAGATATTCGGGCTCCACGTGTTGGGCGACGTTGTCTGGGGCGGCCATCCCCCGATTCACAAAGGCCTTCAACCGGCGTATATCGAATACGCCGAACTGTGGCTGGTCATTAGTATCATCGCCGGCCTAGCACACGTCTCGTTCGGGTACGTTCTCGGATTCATCAAAGAAGCTGCACACAGCGTCCGCCACGCCGTCATGGAGTATGGGGCCTGGCTCTTGATGGTCGTTGGATTCTGGAGTTTCATCTTCAGTGCCGTCGGAGGCGACATGAAACCGAGTTTCCTGGTTGGGGCCGACGCTGCCCTCAATGGGAATCCGATCCCGCTCGGATTCGCCGGGTTCGGAGAAACGATCGGAATGATCGGAATCGCGGTGTTCGCTCTCGGCCTCATTATGATTGCCATCGCTGACTTCGTCGAGGCGATCGAAGCCATCTTCCTGAAAGTCCTCGTCGACGGGCTCTCGTACACACGGATTGCAGCTGTCCTGCTCGCGAAGGCGGGGATGGCATTCACCATCAATCTGCTGTTCTTTGGGGTGTACGCGACGGGCCACGGTGGCGACGTCGAATGGCACTTCGCCCTCAATACGATGCCGTCAGTCGGTTCGATGTATCACGGCCACGAAGTGACGAGTCAACTGTTCCCCGGATTGATGCACATGGGGATCGCTGGATTGCTCGCTGGGCTCGTCGTCTTGGTCGTTGGTCACGCATTGGTACTGGCGCTTGGTGTCACGAGTGCCGGCCTCCAGGCGGTTCGCCTGGAGTACGTGGAGTTCTTCCAGAAGTTCTACGAAGGGGGCGGCGACGAGTACGACCCCTTCGGGTACACGAGGCGGTTTACGGCCGAGGAGTGAGGCTGGCGCGAATACTCGGGCGATTCCGGTCCGCGGGGGGCCGATAGCGTGTCGTCCCGATCTCGCCGAAAACAGGCGTTTCGGTGGGACGACGACGGAGTTTGGGAAGTTTTATGGGTACGGTCGGGTGACGTACGGATGTTCGGATACCAATCCACAGAGACTCACCATGAGCGCAACACTCGCTTCACTCACGACGTTCGTATTGCAAACGGCTGGCCAAGGTATTCCGCCGACGGCTGGTGCGGCGATCGCGGTCGGCCTCGCAGCCCTCGGCGCGGGTATCGCAGAGCGTGGTATCGGTGCGGCGGCCGTCGGGGCCGTCGCCGAGGACGACGACATGTTCGGTCGGGGCCTCATCTTTACGGTCCTGCCGGAGACGCTCGTGATCCTGGCGCTGGTCACGATTTTCGTGGTCTAAACGGGCCCTTCTTTCAACAATGAGCCTAGAAACGGTCGTTGAGGACATTCGAGACGAGGCCCGCGCGCGTGCAGAGGAGATCGAAGCAGAGGCGGAATCGCGGGCTGAGGAAATCGTCTCCGAAGCCGAGTCAGACGCGACCGAAATCCGCGAAGACCGGGCCGCCGAAGTCGAGCGCACGATCGAACAGGAGCGCGAGCAGCGCCTTTCCAGTGCGAAACTGGAGGCCAAGCAGGCACGTCTCGAGGCTCGACGAGACGTCCTCGCGGACGTTCGGTCGGCAGCCGAAGATGAGATTGCATCCCTGGAAGGTGAGACACGCGAAGACCTCACACGAGCACTGCTGGAGGCAGCGATCGACGAATTCGACGACGATGCTGCGCTGGCTGTCTACGGGAGGCCAGACGATGCCGACTTGCTCGAGGCCGTGTGTACGGAGTACGACCGGTGCGAGTACGCCGGCGAGTACGATTGCCTCGGTGGTGTCGTGGTCGAAAGCGAGGGCTCACGGATCCGGGTCAACAACACCTTCGATTCGGTCCTCGAATCGGTGTGGGAGGATAACCTGCGGGAGATATCCGATCGGTTGTTCGAGTCATGAGCGTCCGGATCTCCCAGAGCGATGAAAGTGGGAATTACGAGTACGTAACAGCCCGTGTTCGATCGCGACGGGCCGTTCTGTTCGACGACGACGATTATCGCAAACTCCTCCGTATGGGGACCGGAGAGATCGCTCGGTTCATGGAGGAGACCGAGTACGAAGCCGAGATGAATGCACTCGGTGCTCGGTACAGCGGGGTCGACCTCGTCGAATACGCCCTCAACCGGAATCTGGCCAAGCACTTCGAAGACCTTCTTCGATGGGCTGACGGGCGATTGTACGACTACATCGCTCGGTACCTCCGAAAGTTCGACGTGTGGAACGTCAAGACGGTCATTCGCGGGCAGTATTCCGGTGCCGATCGAGAGGAAATCGAAGACGACCTGATCCGAGCCGGCGAGATCGGGGATGACCTCCTTGATAGGTTGGTCGCTGCTGACTCGATCCAAGAGATCGTCGAACACCTCGACGGAACGATGTTTGGCGACCCTCTGGAGGCCGCGATGCGCGATTTCGAGGATACCGGCGTGCTCGTCCCCCTTGAAAACGCCATTGACAGAGCGTTTTACGAGACGTTACTTGCCGGCTTGCCACAGGAACAGACGCGGGCAACCGAACTCTACGTCGAATTCCTGCGGGCCGAGATCGACTTTCGCAACCTTCGTAATGCGTTGCGACTCGCGCGGAGTGGCACGGATATTCCGCCGGCTGACTACTATATTCAGGGTGGTCGGCTCTTCGATGAGCAAGACCTTCGTCAACTGGCGGGCAACACCGACCAGTTGGTCGAGCACATCCGCTCCAGCGTCTACGGCGACGATCTCGCCGACGCGCTGGATGTGTTGGAGTCCGCCGAGACCCTGATCGAATTCGAGCACGCGTTGGATGCAGCGCTGTTGGAGTATGCAGACCAACTCTCCAACCGATACCCACTGTCGGTGTGTCCCGTCCTGTCGTACGTGCTCGCCAAAGAACGGGAGGTGGACAACATTCGAGCGATCGCCCGGGGTCGTGAAGCCGGGTTGGATGCAGAGGAAATCGAAGAGGAGTTGGTGATGCTATGAGCCAGGAAATCGCCGTGATCGGCAGCCCCGACTTCACGACCGGATTCCGACTCGCCGGCGTTCGCAAGTTCGCGGACGTCCCCGACGACGAGAAAGCCGATCGGCTGGACGACGCCGTGACCGAAATGCTCGACGACGATGACGTCGGTATCGTGGTTATGCATGACGACGATCTTGACGAACTCTCCCGTGACGTCCGAGAGGCTGCCCAGACGAGTGTCGAACCGGTCATGGTCACGCTGGGCGGCGGTGCGGGAAGCAGTGCGCTGCGCGAACAGATCAAACGAGCCATCGGTATCGACTTGATGGAGGATGACTAATATGAGCCAAGCAACAGACTCTGACGTCCGTGAAGACGGCGTCATCGAAAGCGTATCCGGCCCCGTCGTGACTGCGAGGGACCTCGACGCGAAAATGAACGACGTGGTGTACGTCGGTCACGAGGGGCTGATGGGAGAGGTTATCGAGATCGAAGGGAACATCACGACGGTTCAGGTGTACGAGGAGACCTCGAAGGTCGCACCGGGCGAACCGGTCGAAGGGACCGGTGCACCATTGAGCGTCGACCTCGGACCGGGCATGCTCAACGCCATTTACGACGGCGTCCAGCGCCCACTCGATGTCCTGGAAGAGAAGATGGACTCCGCGTTTTTGGATCGCGGTGTTGACGCCCCGGGGATCGACCTGGAGACCACGTGGGACTTCCAGCCCGAAGTCGAAACCGGTGACACTGTCGAACCAGGTGACGTCGTCGGTATCGTCGAGGAGACAGAAAGCATCGATCACAAAGTGATGGTCCCACCGGACTTCGATGGTGGCGAGGTTGTCGCCGTGGATGGCGGTGCCCACACGGTCGATGAGACGGTTGTCGAACTCGACAATGGGGAGGAGGTTACGATGCACCAGGAGTGGCCAGTCCGCGAGGCAAGACCGGCCCGAGAGAAGAAGACACCCCGCACACCGCTCGTCTCCGGCCAACGAATTCTGGACGGCCTGTTCCCGCTTGCGAAAGGCGGGACAGCCGCGATTCCCGGTCCATTCGGCAGTGGGAAGACTGTGACCCAGCACCAACTCGCCAAGTGGGCCGACGCGGATATCGTCGTCTACGTTGGCTGTGGCGAGCGGGGGAACGAGATGACGGAGGTTATCGAGGACTTCCCCGAACTCGAAGACCCGAAGACGGGCAAACCGCTGATGAGCCGGACGTGTTTGATCGCCAATACGTCGAATATGCCGGTTGCCGCCCGGGAGTCGTGTGTCTATACCGGCATTACGATCGCAGAATTCTTCCGGGATATGGGGTACGACGTTGCGCTGATGGCCGATTCGACGTCTCGATGGGCCGAGGCGATGCGGGAGATCTCTTCGCGCCTGGAGGAGATGCCCGGCGAAGAGGGCTATCCAGCCTATCTCGCCGCCCGTCTCTCCGAATTCTACGAGCGGGCCGGCTACTTCGAGACCATCAACGGTGCCGAAGGATCAGTCTCGGTCATCGGTGCGGTCTCGCCCCCGGGTGGAGACTTTTCCGAACCGGTTACCCAGAACACGCTCCGGATCGTGAAGACCTTCTGGGCACTGGACGCAGATCTAGCTGAACGACGTCACTTCCCGGCAATCAACTGGAATGAATCGTATTCGCTGTACCGCGACCAGCTCGACCCGTGGTTCGAGGAGAACGTCGAGCCGGACTGGCCCGAACAGCGACAGTGGGCGATCGACACGCTCGACGAGGAGGCCGAGCTACAGGAGATCGTCCAACTGGTGGGCAAAGACGCACTGCCGGAGGATCAACAACTCACCCTCGAAGTGGCAAGATACCTCCGGGAGAGCTGGCTGCAGCAAAACGCACTGCACGACGTGGACACGTTCTGTGAGCCCGCCAAAACCTACCGACTCCTCGAGTCGATCAAGGTATTCAACGACGAGGCCTTCGAGGCTCTCGACGCGGGTGTCCCCGTCGGGGAGATACAGGATATCGACGCCGCACCGCAATTGAACCGAATCGGTGTCCAGGAGGAGTGGGAGGAGTACTGTGACGATCTACAGGACGAACTGCGATCACAAATCAGGGAGCTCTACTGATGAAGGAGTACAAAACCATCACAGAGATCAGCGGACCGCTGGTCTTCGTTGAGACTGACGAGCCTGTGGGATACGACGAGATCGTCGAGATCGAGACACCAGACGGGCGAACGCGGCGGGGACAGGTCCTGGAGAGTGCCAGTGACCACGTCGCCATCCAGGTGTTCGAAGGGACCGAAGGGATCGACCGGAATTCCTCCGTCCGCTTCCTCGGTGAGACGATGAAAATGCCCGTCACCGAGGACCTCCTCGGCCGGGTGCTCGACGGCTCTGGTGATCCGATCGACGGCGGTCCGGATATCGTGCCGGACGAGCGCCGGGATATCGTCGGCGAGGCGATCAACCCGGTAAGTCGGGAGTATCCCGCCGAATTCATTCAGACGGGTGTTTCCGCAATCGACGGCATGAATACCCTCGTCCGCGGCCAGAAACTCCCGATTTTCTCCGGGTCTGGATTGCCACACAACGACCTCGCCCTACAGATCGCCCGCCAGGCCACTGTCCCGGAGGAGGCCACCGAGGGCGAGGAAGCCTCCGAATTTGCGGTGATATTCGGCGCGATGGGGATTACCCAGGAGGAAGCAAACGAGTTCATGGAGGACTTCGAACGCACGGGCGCACTCGAGCGCTCGGTCGTCTTCATGAACCTGGCCGACGACCCGGCCGTCGAGCGGA
>CAZKGF010000036.1:303-13268 GCA_964552115.1 uncultured Halobacteriales archaeon | reverse complement strand
GAATAAACTGGTCCTGAATTACGTGAGGGCCGGTACACCATGGTCGTTTCACTTCAAGCCTACGTCGAACATCCCGATCTCGCTCTCACACCGACCATCAAGTCACTGCCAAACGCCACCCTCGGGGTTGTTTCGGACGCCGGAACAGACCCGACGAACGATACCTACTTCTTCTGGGTGGATGCAGACGACGCGTCGACGGTAGAGTCAGCGTTTGATGCCGATCCCACGATCGCCTCGTATGAACGAATCATCGACACGGAGGGGCGCCGGACCTACGGTATCGAATATGCAGACGGAGCACGGTTGATAACACCCAGAATAACCGATCTAGGCGGTCTCGTAATCGATTCACGCAGCCATTCGAGTGGTTGGTTGTTCACGCTTCAATTTCGAGACCATGCAACACTGAATCGGTTCAACGAATTCGTTAGCCACTCCGAGTTTCACTTCGATATTTTCGAACTCCAACAGGGTGATTCGACTGAGACACAGCCGGACTACGGACTGACCGATGCCCAACGGGAGGCACTCGTGACCGCGTACGTACACGGATACTTCGACGAACCCCGGGAGACGTCCCTCGAGGAACTGGGGACTATCCTCGGAATCTCCCAAACCGCTGTCAGTGGCCGTCTTCGGCGGGGCGCGGGCCAGTTAATCGAGACTGTTCTCGAGTGAACTAGTGCGCCGGTCACTCGCCGCCTAATCATCTCCTTCGTCCAGTCTTCGAATCGTGGGACCCCAGGCACCAACCTTTAATACTGACTCGGAACCCCTGTGAACCATGTCGATTCTGCTCCAATCTCAGGTCACCCGGCCGACATTCTGGCAAATCGGTTCGGTCGGCAAAGCCGTGTTCTACTACCTGGCGGCTGTGTCAATTGCCGTATTTCTCGTCGGCTCGTACGTTCGCGTCCGCCGGTACGCGAGGGGAGACGATGACTGGTTTGATCGCATGGACAATCTTCCGGCCCGCGTCTTGACGGCAGCACGGACAGTCGGTTCGAACACGACGCTGTTCGACCGGGATCGGGTAGGCGGTCTGATGCATAGCTCGGTCATGTGGGGATTTCTGACGTTGCTGGTTGCCACGATCATCATCGGCATCGATATGGACATCTACCAACCCCTTACGGGGGAGTCGTTCTTCGTCGGGGACTTCTACCTCTCGTATTCGTTCGTTGTCGACGCGATGGGGCTGGTATTCGTGCTCGGGCTAGGCATTGTCCTCTATCGCCGGTATGCAGCCCGGTCCGGTCGGCTCTGGGGGCGACATACCAGTCTCGAGGACGACCTGTTCGTCTGGGCTCTCTTTCTCCTGGGCGTCGGGGGATATCTGACCGAGGGTGTGCGGATCCTCGGCCAGAACTTCCCGGACTTCGAAACGGTGAGTTTCGTCGGTTGGGCGGTGGCGCTGGGGGCACAAGAAGTTGGAATGACCCCCGAACTTGCCCAGGCAGTCTACCCCGTCACGTGGTGGGCACACGCGCTCTTGGCATTGGGCTTCGTCGCGGCCGTCCCGCTGGGCAAGCCCTTTCACATGTTGTCATCGTTCGCTAACGTCGTCACACACAACGAGAAGGCAGGACCGCAACTTCCGGGAATTCCGGCGGATCTGGAGGCCACGAATGCCGAACACATCGATGATTTCTCCTGGAAGGAACTGCTGGACCAAGACGCCTGCACGAAGTGTGGTCGCTGTTCGTCTGTCTGTCCGGCGAACGCCTCCGGACGACCACTCGATCCTCGGGACGTCATACTGGATTTGAAATCCTACCGAGAAGGGCAGTCACACGCGGGTGAGGACGTGCCGATCATCGCAGATGGAGGCACATCCGTGATCGACAGTAACACCATGGAGTCCTGCATGGCCTGTATGGCCTGCATGGACGCCTGCCCCGTCGAGATTGAGCATTTGACGAGTTTTACGCGTATGAACCGCCAACTCGTCGACCAGGGAGACGTCGATCCGAATCTCCAAGACACGTTCCAGAACGTGATGCAACAAGGGAATACGTTCGGTGACCCGGCACGTGATCGGGCCAACTGGACGGAGGATCTCGAGTTCGACGTGACCGATGCCCGCGATGTCGAAGTCGAGTACCTTTGGTACGTCGGAGATTATCCGAGTTACGACGATCGCAACAAACGCGTCGCCCGCTCACTGGCCAAACTGTTCGAGCACGCCGATGTCGAATACGGAATCCTCTACGAGGACGAACAGTACGATGGTAACGATATCCGCCGAATCGGTGAGGAATTTCTCTTTATCGAGCAAGCCGGCCACCACGTGGAAACGTTCGAAGAGTGTGACTTCGAGACGATCGTCTGTACCGATCCACACTCGTTCAACACGTTCCAAAACGAGTATCCCGATGTCGATTTCTCCGAGTATGCAGATGATCCGATGATGGCCTTCGACGTCGAGGAGTCCTGGGACGGGGCGCCAGTTGCCCACTGGACACAGGTCGTCGAAGAACTCGTCACCGACGGGCGACTCGGTCTCCAGGGCGACGAACTCGACTACACGGTCACCTACCACGATCCATGCCACCTCGGCAGATACAACGACGAGTACGAGGCGCCCCGAGAACTGGTTCGAGCAACCGGCTGTGAACTCGTGGAGATGCCACGGAACAGAAACGATTCGTTCTGTTGTGGGGGTGGCGGTGGTGGATTGTGGATGGAATTCGACGAGGAACCGAAACCGAGCGAAGAACGACTACGCGAGGCCCTCGAAGACATCACTGCCGGGAGCGCGGTGGATAAGTTCGTCGTCGCGTGTCCGATGTGCATGACGATGTACGAGGATGGCCGGAAAACCGGTGGGTACGAGGACGACCTCGAAATTGTGGACGTTGCGGAATTGTTACTCGAGGCGTTGGAGACGCGCGCCGAGGGTGGCCGAGGAGTTTGAATTGATCCCAGTACCGGGGCCTGAACACACAAGGTCTGGGCGCTCGTAGGAGACGTATGGCGTCTACACTAGCCGACGAACCCTGTGAAGCATGCACTTCGGATGATGAGCCGCTGACACCCGGAGCATACGAATCCTACCTGGACGAGATCGATGAGTCTGTCTGGACTGTCGTCGACGACCACCATCTGGAGGGTACCTACGAGTTCGAGGATTTTCGGGATGCGCTCGAATTCACGTACGAAATCGGGGAACTGGCCGAAGACGAATGGCACCATCCCGATATCCATCTCCAATGGGGCGAAGTCCGCGTCGAAATGTGGACGCACAAGATCGATGGTTTGCACAAAACAGATTTCGTCATGGCTGCCCGCATGGACCGGATCCACGAAGACTACGAACCAGAGGAGTGACCGCCAGTTGTGAGATTCGATCGCACCCTAGCTTTCGAGGCACGCACTTATACGCTGGCTTAGCCGGCCTCAAACCCGTCGAGCGAGTGAGCGATCGTGGCTGCGGATTCGACGGCGGCTGCGAGTTCTTGGACACCCGGTTTCTCACGCCGGTCCACATCGGCATAGACCGTGACCGATTGGGATCCGACGGGGACGAACCCCAGATCGAGGGTTGATGCGGTGGCCCGAAGGCCGAGTCCAGCAGCCGCGTCCCCACGGGAAACTCGACGTGCTGGACTCTCGAGGCCGCTCGTCGTGAACTCGTAGCCAGTGATTGCGTCGACAAAGGAGTCCAGAGTCACGTCTCGACTGGTCGCCAACTCTTCGAGGACGCTATCGAGACTGTCACGCAACCCCGATCCCCGTTCGCGATTCACGAATTGGATATCTCGCTCGACGAGATCCACAACCCCCTCAATCGACATCGGATTGTCTGGTGAAACGATGAGCCCCCACTCGCGGGACCAACTCCCTAGTTCGACTGTCTCACCATCGGAAGTTGTCGATTCGATGACCACCGCGACATCGGGAATCCCATCACGTAGTCTCCGCAGGCCATCCCGTGTTCCTATAGGCAGAAACCGAGGCCGGGCCACACCGTCGAGCAGCCGGGAGAAGAGCGGATCGGCTTCACCAACGCAGAGGACAGTTGGTGGGCGTACCTCGGGTGAAAACAGCGTGACATCGACCTGCTCGCCGGCTGCCAGATACGCAGTCTCCGCCGGGACGGAAACGAACCCATCGGCCTCGACGAGGCTGGTCGTGGCCCCGCTGCCTTTGTCGACCGGGTACACGAGGTTCTCATCGTCCCCGTCCGTGACGAGACCGACCGGAAGAAGCCGACGCCGGCCTTCACCGTACCGCTCGCGAACGGCCATGTGCCCGGAGACGGTGGCCGTCTCCGGCTCTTGACGGCCAGCAGCCTGTCGGAGGATCGGCGCGACAAAGGTTCGGAAGATGGTGAGTGCGGAGACCGGGAATCCGGGAAGGCCCACGTACGCGGCCCCACCCAATTCGCCAACCAACATTGGTTTTCCAGGTTTGACTGCCACCCCGTGAAATTGCAAATCACCCCGCTGTTCGATCACGCGATAAATCACGTCGACTGCACTCGCACTCGTCGACCCGGACGAGAGAACCAGATCACACTCTTCTGCCCCCGCCAGCAGCATTCGCTCCATCTCCTCGTAATCGTCACCCACGTGGGGATACAGAACCGGCTCTCCGCCCGCAGCCTCGACGGCGCTGGCGATCGTGTAGCTGTTGACGTCGTGAATTTCACCACTGGAACTGTCGACCGGATTGCCGGGTCGGACGAGTTCGTCTCCCGTCGAGACAATCCCGACTGTCGGCCGTCGGTGAACGGGGACAGAGTCGATTCCCAATGCCGAAAGTAGACCGATTTCACGGGCCGTTAGTCTCGTCCCTGGACCTAGGGCGCGGGTCCCAGCCGCAATGTCGTCACCGGCACGCATGACGTTCGCCCCGGGCGCAACGCTCGTTCGGACGGACAGGGAGCCATCCGACTTCGAGGTCTGTTCGACCATGACAACGGCGTCCGCGCCTGGAGGGAGAACGGCGCCCGTCGAGAGTTCGACTGCAGTCCCCGAGTCGACGGTGGCAGACGGTTGTTCGCCGGCGTGGACGACTCCGACGACACTGAGGGTGACAGGGTTGGCCTCGTCGGCACCGAACGTATCGGCTGCTTGGACCGCATAACCATCGACATTCGATCGATCGAACCCGGGGACGTCGATTTCGGCGTCGATTCGCTCGGCGAGAATCCGGTCACGAGCCTGGGTTAGCTGGACAGATTCCGTCCCGGGGTCGAGATCGAGAGCGTCTAGTGTCACCCGGGCGACCTCCGGCGATACGAGATCACGGAATTGCCGCCGGTCGCTCACGCCAACCACTCCCAGTTCTCCACGGTGACCGTCTCTCCAACATCGTATCCTTCCAGCCCTTCCGGGACTACTACCCATCCATCGGCTAAGGCGACACTGGACAGGACGCCAGCCCCACTTGCCCGGGTCGGGATCGCCGTCGGGTTGCCGTCATCGTCGTCGATCTTGACGCGAACGAAGGTTCTGAGACCGGGTTCGCTGGAGATTTTTCTGCCGAGTTCTGCGGGTGTCGTGGGGAATTCGGTCAACGGATACTGACCGAGGTGTTTGAGTGTCGGTCGGAGGAATTGGACAGCGTTGACGATGGCGGCAACCGGATACCCCGGGAGCATCAACACCGGCGTCTCCTCGATCCGTCCGAACGCAAACGGATGCCCTGGTTTGAGGGCGACGCCATGGAGAAGGACTTCACCGGCGTCCGCGACGACCTCCGGGATGAGATCGCGTTCTCCGACGGACGAGCCACCGGTCGTGACGACGACATCGTGATCCAAATCCCGTGATAGAGCGGCGCTGAGAGCCCCGAATTCGTCGGTTACGACGGAGCGATAGGTTGGTTCACCCCCCCATCGCTGTACGTACTGGCTAACAGTTTGTCCGTTCGTCTCGATGACTTCACCCGGCTGCGGTTCGAATTGCACGAGTTCCTCTCCGGTGGGGATGACGCTCACCCGGGGTCGATCGAAGACTTCGACATGCTCGTCACCGACAGATTTCAGGAGGCCCAAGTCCGACGGGCGAAGTCGGTGTCCAGGGTCGAAGAGGTGTTGGCCCTCACTGACGTCTTCCCCGATGGGAGCGAC
The DNA here is from genome assembly GCA_964552115.1 of uncultured Halobacteriales archaeon. GTDB lineage: Archaea > Halobacteriota > Halobacteria > Halobacteriales > Haloarculaceae > CAZKGF01. The sequence continues at coordinate 7,186 of CAZKGF010000036.1, read as the reverse complement.
GTTTTCACCACCCGCCGTCGCCGCGAAGATTTCGATGCTCTCTCCATGGCGCTCGGTCTCCTCGAGCATCACGACTGCATCAGCACCGTCTGGTAATTCGCTCCCCGTATGGACCCTCGTTGCCCGGTTGGGACCGACGGTGTCGCCGAGATCGAGTCTCGTGGGTGAACGATCGCTTGCCCCGAACGTATCCTCGGCCCGAACAGCAAACCCGTCCATCGCTGCGCGTTCGTAGTGTGGTACTGGCCGTGTCGCGACCGTTTCCGTGGCCACCACGCGGCCGTCCGCTTCCTGGACCGAGACGGTTTCGGTCCCAGAGAGTGGCGTTACCGAGGCGAGTAGACGGTCTCGCGCCTCCGCAACCCTCGTCCGGTCCTTGAAGCCGGCGCGCTTCCGGTCGCTTCCCATACCGCCAACAGGGAGAGCCGGCGATAAAAGCCCACGACACGAAACCAAAGAGAGGGTCTGTTTTGGACCGCTAAGCAGATTATTCGATAGAGAGCGCCCGCGTGGCTGTTGCCTTGAAGGTCGCCACGACAGAATCACCTTCGGTGAGGGCTAATCTGTCGAGGCTCTCGTGAGTCACCAACGCAGCGAGTGAGTCTGCACCGTCGATATTGACACTGACAGTGGCGATCGTTGTTCCGCGATCGATCTCACCGACCTGTCCATCGAACTGATTCCTGGCACTCGTTCCGTCAGCGGGCGGGGTATCGGAAGGCGAGTGAAGGGTCACGGCATCGGATCTGATACTCACTTGGACCCGTGACTCGATCCCTGGGTATCCCCGGATCGGGTGGCGAGCGAGTCGGGCCCTCACTAGACCGGCCTGAGTCCGGACAGTGGCTAGTTCTCCGTTCGTCTCAATCACCGTTCCCAACAGGACTCGCTCTGCCACGTTGGCCGTCCCGGCCAGAGTCGTCTGGAGGCGAGTGTACCGTGCCACTAGGCGTTCGGCGTTGGCCGTCAGATCGCTCCCACCTCCGTCGGCACCTCCACGACTTCGTGTGACTAGCGGGCCGAAGGCATCCTCAAGAACCTGGATACGTTCGAGTGCCCGGGATCGAGAGCGACCAAGTGCCTCGGATGCCCCGCTGACCGAACCGGTATCGGCAATCGCTCGAAGGAGATCGGCATCCGTGTCGCTAAATACGACGTCGCCCGCCCGGAGTTGAGCGGAGACACTCGCATCCATGGACCATATCCGTCTGACGCGTGCAAAACCATTATTATTGCCCGTGGTGAACATCGATGAATCGATGTCGACACATCGTCCGTCACGACGGGATGTGCTCGCTGGAATTGGCGGAATGGCAACGCTCGGTCTGACAGGCTGTCTTGGCGAGACAAACGAGACTCCCAGGACAGAATCGACTGATTCCACGGGGGATGGGACCACCGGTATCGGGGATGGAGAACTCGTGTTGGCAACGACGACGAGCACCTACGATACAGGGTTGCTCGATCATCTCCACCCCATCTTTGAGGAAACATTTGGTGTGACAATGAAGACGGTACCCAGAGGAACCGGCGCAAGCCTTCGCACTGCCCGAGATGGAGACGCCGATGTCATCCTCGTCCACGCCCGACCTGCCGAAGACGAATTCATGCAGGAAGGATTCGGCGTCAACAGGCGAGACGTCATGTTCAATGATTTCGTAATCGTCGGACCCGAGTCGGATCCAGCCGGCATTGCTGGAATGGGCAGCGCGACGGAGGCGTTTTCTACACTTGCCACCGGCGACGCGACGTTCGTCTCCAGGGGGGACGACTCAGGGACGAACAAGAAAGAATTGCTGATCTGGGAAGAAGCCGGTGTGGAACCAGCTGGACAATGGTATCAGGAGATCGGAAAGGGGATGGGCGATACCCTGGTGCAGACGGATCAAATCGGTGGCTATACGCTGGCGGATCGTGGGACGTACCTCTCGATGCAAAATGAAATCGACCTCGTCATTCACGTCCAAGGCCCCCTCAAGGACGGGCCGCTGATTTTGAAGAATCCGTACGGCGTGATGGCGGTCAATCCGGCAAAGTATGAGGACGTAAACTATCAAGCGGCGATGGCATACATCGGCTTTTTGACCAGCCCAACCGGGCAATCCATGATCGAAAATTACACGGTAAATGGTTCACAGTTGTTCTTCCCGAACGCCATCGTCGACGGCCCGAACTTCGGGCAGTACGTCCCGCAAGGCACGACGTTCGAAAATGCCCGAATCCGGTCGTTGCGCGATAGTGAATTCCGCCACTGGGTGAGCGAACAGGTACCCCACGACTACTGATGATTGACGTACCTCTTCCGGATGCCGGCTGGGATGCAATACTGAGTATTATCCTGGTCACGCTGGAAGTGAGTCTCACTGCGGTCGTCCTGAGCACTCTGGTCAGTCTCCCGATCGCGTTGGTGGTCGGGTTCACGGATTTCCGAGGCAAACGGATCGTGACGACCATCATCAATACCGGCATGGGGTTTCCGAGCGTCGTGGTCGGGTTGGTTGTACTCCTCCTCTTGTCGAACAGCGGGCCACTCGGCGATTTCGGGCTGGCCTTCACCCCCCAGGCGATGATTGCCTCCCAGTTCGTCCTCGCAACCCCGGTCATTACCAGCGTTAGCCTCTCCGCCGTTGAAGGCGTCCAATCGGACGTTCATGACGCCGCCTTCGCGATGGGCGGAACGAACGTTGACATCGGGCTGGCCGTACTCAAGGAGTCTCGGTACGGGATCGTTACTGCCATCCTTGCGGGATTTGGTCGCGCGATCAGCGAAGTCGGATCGGTTCTCATCGTCGGGGGTAATATCGTGTATAGTGACGGGCATTCCTACACCAGAACGCTGACCACGGCGATTACAGTAGAGGCCCGAAAGGGCCACTACGAAGTCGGTTTAGTGTTCGGTGCCATCCTCCTGATCCTCGTCCTGGCTGTCAACTGGATGGGGTCGTGGCTTCGAACCAAGGGACGAAGGAGGAAGACATCGTGAAATTATCCACATCCAACGTCGGCGTCTCCTTTGACGACGAGCGCGTGCTGGAGGACGTTTCCATCGGTATCGACCCCGGGAACGTGTTTACTCTCGTGGGGCCGTCAGGAGTCGGCAAAACCACACTCCTCCGCCTGCTAATTGCCTTCCATCCCCCGGACTCCGGGACTGTCAACTGGGACGGGACCGATCTCTGGTCGCTCTCAAGAGCAGAACAGTTGGCCGTTCGACGTCAGATCGGTATGGTGTTTCAGGAACCCAGTCTATTCAACGAATCCGTCCTCCGGAACGTCACCCACGGACTGCGAATTCGACAAACCTGGTCGACCCGATTCCGTTCGAACCTGCGGCGGTGGGTCGGACGGAGTACGCAACCGGAAGCCGTCGATCAGGCACTCGAAACTGTCGGCTTGTCTGACAAAAAAGGGCAGAATGCACTCTCGTTATCCGGCGGTGAAGCCCAACGGACCGCATTCGCACGGGCATTGGCTATCGAACCGACGATTCTGCTTTTGGACGAACCGACGTCGAATCTCGATCCCCGTAACACTGCAGTCATCGAGGCGGCTATCGAACGGGCCCGAGACCGTGACATGGGAATCGTGGTTGCGACCCACGATATGCACCAGGCGCGGCGGATATCCGATCGGATAGGTTTCATGCTCGAAGGTGAACTGGTGGAATGCGGGCCACCGGAGCAAATATTCGAAAACCCGATCGATCGGCGAACGGAGCGGTTCGTCAACGGAGAATTGCTCTACGATCCAGACGAGTCGTCCTCATCATCTCCACAGAGTCATCGCCCGACCCCGAGCTGAATTCGCATTCGGGCAAGTTCCGATCAGCACCGTAGCCAGAATCGGCGAGTCCCAACCGAAATCCGGACACTGTTAACCCGATTCCGCACGTCGAGATAGTATGGACATCGCGGACGCCTTGGAAGCCCGTCGCGGGACGGTTTGCTTCGTCGGTGCTGGTGGGAAGAAAACCACGATGGCGACGCTTGCCGAGCGCCTCGAGCGCGTGGTAATCACAGCGACGGTTCGAATCCCTATTTTCGACCCGTGGGTCGCCCAGGTTCAGATCACTGACGATCCGGCGGGGGCGATCGCGACAGCAGACGAGTGGCCCCTCGGGGTCGTCCCGGCCCAGGAACGGCCGGACCGGTACCGTGGGTACGAACCAGCCGTGATCGACGACCTTTCAGGTATCGATCCACCAATTCTCCTCAAGGGAGACGGGGCCCGGATGCGACAGTTCAAGGCCCCAACCGATCGGGAACCACGAATTCCAGGCACAGCAGACGTTGTCGTCCCGATTGTGGGTGCACACGTCATCGAAAAGCCTCTCGACGATGATCGTGTCCATCGGGTCGACCGGGTGAGTGCGCTCACTGGTCGGAACCGGGGAGAGCCTCTCAGGCCGGCCGACGTCGCAACCGTCCTCGCGAGCGACGAGGGCGGGTTGAAAGACGTCCCCCCCGAAGCCACGGCGATCCCCCTCATCAATATGGTCGACGACGACACGCTCGCAGCGCGTGCCCACGAAGTCGCCACTGCCATCCTAGCCAAGGCATCGGTTCCTCGCGTCGTGCTCGCAGAAATGCGCGCCGAGGACCCACTGGTCGATGTTGTCACCAGGTAATACGGAAAGATTGGCACCTAGTCGAACCGATCTTGCGCTGCCTCGAACTCGTCCCGAGTGTTCAGATTCTCAAACGTCTCCATCGACGAATGAGCTTCGACTTCCGACCGGTCGAGCACGACGTATTCGAGATCGAACAGAGCGTCGACGATTCGGTGTTCCCCCTCGGCCAGTGTTCGTTCGCAGGCCTCGGCCATGGCGTCGGCGTGATACGCGGCCTGGGTCGTCTGAAACCAATCGTCAGGGCGTGGAACGACTGCTTCGTGGCCACGCACTCGTTCGAAGAGCATGTCAACGAAGTCGGGGTCGACGAAGGGCATATCACAGGCCACGACGACTCCATAGGCTCCCTCCACAGCGCGAAGACCGGTGGCAATCCCCGCGATAGGGCCCAAATCGGGTTCGGGATCGAGCGCGGTCGAAACCGGGAGGTCGATCCCGGCGAGCGCGTCGTCGATCGCCGCTTCCTGGTCCACCCTACAGTTCACTACCAGTTCATCGACTGTAGGAGACAGCCGGTCGGCGACCCGTCGAATCATCGGAACGCCCGCCAACTCGGCGACGGCCTTATCAGTCGCTCCGAACCTGGTCGACCGGCCGCCGGCGATGATTACCCCACTCCGCATACACGTTCGTACATTCGCTGACCCAAAGAGGATTGGCAGACTGATTAACCTTCAGCCACGAGGTCTCGAAGCCCAAGACGCTCGAGCGTCGACGAGGTCGGGTTTCCCTGAGCATCCCATCCCCGTGCGTCATAATACTCGTCGAGCATCACTTCGAAGCGATCCGGATCGACGCCGTGGTTCGACTTCGTCGTCGATGACGCCAACATAGGGGGAAGGCTGTCGTCTGCCCGTGAGAACCCCTCACGCACGTTGAATAGACGGGTCACCGTCCAAATGCGCTCACCGACAGTCTCGAGGTCGCCTTCGGTCTCGAGCCCGATTGCGTCAACCCATGGTTCGCCCAGGTCGTCGAACACGTCGCCCACGAAATCATCAACGACGAGACTCCACAGAACCGACCGCTGGTTTTGTTCATCGATGACGGCACGGACAGTTCGCCGGACGTCCCAGTCGGCACCACCTTCCCGTTCGATCGGTCTCGCACGGCGGTGGCAGGCACCTCGATCACTCGTCGCGTACGCCAAAGCCATGCTTCGTGCGCCGCGTGGATCATAGGCCGGCAGCTCCATCGCTTTGATCGTTGGAATGAGATCCTCTCCACCGAAGCGATCGGCCGCAGCATCCACGCCGTCGGCCAGAGCATCCCCGAGTTCGGTCTGTCGACTGACGATCTCCGTGAGTAGTGTCCGGGCTCCGGACGGATCCCCGAAATCCAACGACCGATCGATGAGGCCTTCCTCGCTGGCCCGGATCGCCCACGCGACTGCGTTTCCCGCGCTAATCAGATCGAGGCCAAGACGATTGCAGGTCTCCCCGAGCGCTGCGACTGCGTCGAATTCGTCGATCCCCAATCCAGCACCGAGCGTCATCGCCGTCGCCCCACGCGGGACTGTTTCTCCCTCCTCAGTGTCGATTCGGAACCCACGTGGATGGTCTCCTTCGAACTGTCGTTCGGAGGCGGTGTCACGGATGGCATCGATTCCCACGTCACTGGCGCCCTCGAACGACGTCTCCTGCCACCCCCGTGTCGAGAGCGCGCCGATTGCGTTGGCGAAATCGACCGTTTCCACCGTCCCACTGGACTGCAGCCAACGACCGGTATGATCGTCGGCGAAACGGTCGTCGTACTCCGCACGCAAGTCAGGCAATCCCTCGAGTGGGTCACCCCGGACGGCCACCGATTTGAGGCGCTTTGCGCCCATGACAGCACCTGCACCACCGCGACCGGCATGGTGATCACCCCGGTCCGAAGCAATCGTCGCGTACCGAACGAGTTGTTCGCCGGCTGGCCCGATGCATGCCACGGCCCCATCGGCCTCGTCGAGGTTTCCCGTCTCTGCACCCCACTCCGAGGTGGGCTCGATCGAGGCGTTGTCGTCGGCAACGACACATCTGACGGGTTCCGATGCGGCTCCAGTAAACATGAGTCCGACGTGGGACGAGAGTGCACCGGCGAGGAGTTCGGGAAACTGTCCGCCAGCATACGAATCGAGGAAGCCACCAGTTAGCGGCGACTTCGTAACGGCTGCGTAGCGAGAGTCACCGGGTACCAACCCGGACACGGGCCCCAGCATGAACATGAGCACGTTCCCGGGGCCAAGGGGGTCAGTCCCTGCCTCGAGTTCCT
>CAZKGF010000036.1:0-293 GCA_964552115.1 uncultured Halobacteriales archaeon | reverse complement strand
CGATGTCGTGCCGGAAGCGACTCCATAGAAATGCCAAGCGTGTCTGGCCAATTAGGTTGTTCGACGCATCGCTCCCCTCGCGCCGCTTCGATTGCACGGTCCGTCTACCGAAGATTTCGGTGGGGGGGCAGCAAACGCCCGAGAAACGTCAGAATCTGCCGACCTTAGTCGTCGGCCGGGGCCGAGTCAGTCGGGGCAATATCGACCTCAATCTCGGCTGCTGCAGCTTTGTATTCTGGAATTTTCGCTCGCTCGTCGAGCACGTCGTTCGTCAGCCGGTTGGCGGATGCTGC
>CAZKGF010000035.1:0-13338 GCA_964552115.1 uncultured Halobacteriales archaeon | reverse complement strand
TCGCGACCGAACTCGGACCACAACCCGACCGCATCCTGGCCGAGATGGAGCGCGAGGCCCAAGATCGCTCGTTTCCGTTTGTCGGGCGGGCCGTGGGTGGATGGTGTCAGGCACTGAGCGAGTTGATCGGAGCAGAACGTGTCGTCGAATTGGGTTCGGGTTTTGGCTACTCGGCGTACTGGTTCGCCCGCGCAGTCGGCTCCGATGGGACGGTGGTCCTCACGGATCGTGATCCCGACCGTCTCCGCCGGGCGCGAACGTACTTCGAACGTGGGGGATTGATCGATCGAGCTCGATTCGAGACGGGCGATGCCGTCGAGATCGTTCCAGCGGTCGATGGATCGATCGATGTCGTTTTGCTCGATCACGAAAAAGCCCGGTACGTCGAGGGGTTTGAGGCCGTCCGACCGAAGATTCCCCGCGGGGGGCTTGTCTTGGCAGACAATGCCGTTGCGGCCGGCCCGATGGATTTCGAGACGGTCCGGGCACTCTTGGCTGGTGAATCAGTCCCCGAGGCCGATGCTGCGTCGCGGGGGATCGCCACCTACCTCGAACGCGTTCGTTCGGATCCCGCCTTCGAGACCGTGCTCTTGCCCCTGGGCGAGGGGCTAGCAGTAAGCGCTCGGGTCGGATAACCGAGAAAATCCCTCGAAGGCAAAGTACGACTCGGCAGCTCTCACCCAGTCGGCAATTGATAAACAAGTGATACAATGTACCGGGTGCTGGGAGGAGTCGGCGGAGGGGGTGCGTGGGAACGGTCATCATTAATACTCCTTAATCCCATGATAAGTGTTTAGTCCCGACGCGCCCTCGCACTAGGTACGGCACCCCGCCAGGGGCCTAAGATCAAATCATGTCAGCAGATACGCTCATGTGGCGCATCGCCGGTGGGTCTGGCGACGGGATCGATTCGACGAGCCAGAACTTCGCCAAGGCACTGATGCGCTCGGGGTTACACGTCTTTACGCATCGTCATTACCCCTCGCGGATTCGCGGGGGCCACACGTACGTGGAAATACGGGCCGGTTCGGACCGGGTCCGCTCGCGGGGTGACGGGTTCAATTTCCTCCTTGCTCTGGGGGACAGTTTCGCCCGGAACCCACAGGAAGACGCGTATTACGGGACCGAAGAGATCAAGCCGCTGTCGGAGAACCTGGACGATCTCAACGAGGGTGGGGTTATCGTCTACGACTCCGGCCTGTTCGAAGAGGACCAGATCGCGGACTTGAATCTGGACGAACGGGCTGACGAGAACGATTGGCACGTCTACCCGGTCGACCTTCGGTCCATGGCCAAAGAGCACGGCCGCGAAGTCATGCGAAACACGGCCGGTGTCGGGGTAACGGCCGCACTCATCGGCCAGGACGTCAGCTACATCGAAGATCTCATCACTGAAGTGATGGATGGGGAGATGGCCGAAGCGAACCTGGAGATCCTCAAGGCGGGCTACGATCGTGCCATGGAGTTAGAGCACACGCACGATCTGTCTGTCCCCGAAGGGTCCCACGACGAAGAAATGGCAATGCTGACGGGCAGTAATGCCATCGCCTACGGCGCGCTGGATGAAGGCTGTCGGTTCATCGCTGGCTATCCAATGACCCCCTGGACGGACGTCTTTACGATCATGTCACAGCATCTGCCGAGCTTCGGTGGCATCTCCGAGCAGGTCGAAGACGAAATTGCGGCTGCCGCCCTCGCACTGGGCGCCTCTCACACCGGCGTCAAGGCGATGTCCGGATCGTCCGGTGGTGGGTTTGCGCTCATGAGCGAACCCCTCGGCCTGGCCGAAATGACCGAAACACCAATCGTGCTGGTGGAAGCGATGCGTGCTGGTCCGTCGACTGGAATGCCGACGAAGACCGAACAGGGCGACCTCGAACACGTTCTCTATACGAGTCAGGGCGATTCCTGTCGCGTCGTCTTCGCACCGGCTAATCTTCGCGAGGCGTACGATCAGACCCGGGCTGCGTTCCGATTTGCGTACGAATACCAGTTGCCAGCGATCGTGGTCTACGATCAGAAATTGAGTGGCGAAATGCGGTCGGTTCCATCCTCCTTCTTCGATCGGGAACCCAACCCGGACCGGGGGTCCACGCTCACCGAAGAGGAAATCGCGGATGCCGCCCACCACGTCTCCGGAAAGTTCAATCGGTTCAGTTACGATGCCGACCGGGGCGTGAGTCCCCGATCGGTTCCCGGCCAGGAGGGCGGACGGTTCCTCGCGACGGGCAACGAACACAACGAACAAGGACACATTTCGGAGGATCCCGACAACCGACGGATTCAGGTCGACAAGCGCCTCGAGAAACTCGCGTCCGTCCGCGAAGACCTCAACGAGGCCGAGGACTCCCATCAAACCTACCACGGCCCCGACTCGGCAGACTACGGCATCCTCACCTGGGGAAGCCAGCAAGACACCGTGTTCGAGGCGGTTGACCGCCTCCTCGATGACGGCCGATCGGTCAGGGCGATGGGCGTCAGTGACCTGGCTCCCTTCGCTCGCGAGGAGGTGACTGCGTTCCTCGAAAGCGTCGACGAGTGTGTCGTCGTCGAGATGAACGCGACAGCTCAGTTCCGCGGGCACGTTCAACGGGAACTCGGTCGATTCGGCCCGAAGCTGTCGAGCCTTCTCAAATACGACGGCGAACCGTTCGAGCCATCGGAGATCGTCGACGGCTTCCAGACGCGGGTCGACGGCGGCGACCTCCCCACACAGAACATGCGACTCGAAGCAGCAGCAGGTGATTGATCATGAGTGCATTCTCAGCCATCGATACGGATCGGGAGACGGATAGTAACGAATTCACGCCCGGCATCGAACCCCAGGCCACGTGGTGTCCCGGCTGTGGCGACTTTGGCGTCCTGAAGGCATTGAAACAGGCCATGCCGGAGATCGGTCGGACGCCCGACGAGACGTTGCTGGTGACAGGCATCGGCTGTTCGGGGAAGCTGTCGAGTTACTTCGAGAGCTACGGATTCCACGCGATTCACGGCCGTTCGCTCCCGGTCGCCCGGGCAGCGAAACTGGCAAACCCCGGGTTGGAAGTCATCGCAGCCGGCGGTGACGGCGATGGATACGGCATCGGCGGCAACCACTTCATGCACACCGCCCGGGAGAACCACGATATGACGTATATCGTGTTCAACAACGAGATCTTCGGGTTGACAAAAGGCCAGACCTCACCAACCAGCCCGAAGGGCCACAAATCAAAGACCCAACCCCACGGTAGCGCGAAAGGGCCGGTCAGACCGCTCTCGTTGTCACTGGCCGCAGGGGCGTCCTATGTGGCCCGAACCGCGGCCGTCAACCCGCGCCAGGCCAAGGACATTCTCGTCGAGGCCATGGAACACGACGGCTTCGCCCACATCGACTTTTTGACCCAGTGTCCTACCTGGAACAAAGACGCCAAACAGTACGTCCCGTACACGGACGTCCAGGAATCCGACGACTTCGACTTCGATATCGGAGACCGGCGCGAAGCCGCCGAGATGATGTACGAAGCCGAGACACGATTGTGGGAGGGAGAAGTCCTCACGGGCCGGTTCTATCGGGACGCCGACCGACTATCCTATGGGCAGGAAAAGCGCGACGTCGGAGAAATGCCAGAGGACGCACTTGCCGAGCGGTACTTCGACGAGGACGCCGACTGGCAACGGACAGCTGACGAACTGCTGGACGTCCACACGTAATCGGGTTTGGGGATTCGTTAGATATTTTTTCTCGGACGAAAAAGGAGACCACATGAGCGCCGAGTCGACACAGCGACGGATCCTGTCGGTCCTCGAGGAGGATGCGCAGGCCTCCTATGCCGAAATCGCCGAACGGGCTGGTGTTTCCAAACCCACCGTTCGGAAATACATCGATCAACTGGAGACCGAGGGGGTCATCGTCGGCTACTCGGCGGACGTCGATCCCAAGAAACTTTCCGAGCAGTCGATCGCTCTCGTCGGCATCGACGTGGCCAGCGAACGGTACGTCGAGGCAACCCGCGCCCTCAAATCACTCGCGGCTGTGGAGTCATTGTACACCTCAAGCGGCGACCACATGTTGATGGCCGAAGTTCGAGCGGCCGACGGTGACGCGTTAGGTGACGTGATCAACGAAGACATTCTCTCGATCGATGGCGTCACGGCGGCCCACCCTTCCTTCCTCCAAGAACGTTTGAAATAGGGACGCTGCATCGGTGGCTTTTCCACTGTCCCGCCGGGAGAGCCCCTATGACAGATCGGGTGGTGTTGGGGAGCGGGTCGTTCGCTCACTCAGTTCTCACCACCCTCATGGATCGGTCCGGGTCGCTCCGGGTCCTCACCGAGGACGAGGACCGTGCCGGGACCCTTCGGGAACGAGGGATCGCCGTCGAGTTCGCGGATCCCACAGACCAGGTCACACTGGCGCGGCTCGATCCACCGCCCGATGTCGTGGTGGTCGCCGGTGCCGATCCCGACCAGAATCTGGCAGCGGCTCGAACGGCGGATCAGGTCTTTCATGACGCCTTCGTGCTGGGCTATACGGCGGGTGGGGATCCCGATGCAATGGCTGCCTACGTCGATCACGTTGTCGATCCCGGACAGGAAACGCTCTCGGCAGTCATGGACCGAGCGGGCGACCGCGGGCTTCGCCTTCACCAACTACGTCGCACGATGCGACATATCGACCAGCTGGCGATCGTGACCCACGACAATCCGGACCCGGACGCGATCGCCAGTGCGGTTGCATTGCAGCAGATTGCTACAGCGAGTGGGTGTGATGCGGAGGTGGTCTACTTTGGTGACATTACCCACCAGGAAAACCGGGCCTTCGTCAACTTACTCGAGTTCGATTTGGTCGGCCTCGAGCCCGATGCCACCCTCGACGAATTCGATGGGATCGCCCTCGTCGACCACTCACGGCCTGGCGTCAACGACCAACTGCCCCCCGAGACCTCGGTGGACATCGTCATCGATCACCACCCACCGCGGGAACCAATCGAGGCTGCCTACGTCGACTTGCGCAGCAACGTCGGCGCGACGAGTACACTTCTCGTCGAGTACCTCAAGGGCTACAATCTCTCCTGGGGAACGGATGTGGCGACCGGTTTGTTGTTCGGGATCCGAGTCGATACGAGGGAGTTCACCAGGGAAGTCTCGTCAGCGGACTTTGAGGCCGCAGCGACGGTCTTACCCCACGCGGATCTCGGACTCCTCGAGCGAATCGAATCGCCCAGCGTTAGTCCAGAGACCTTCCGGACGATCGCCGACGCGATTGCCAACCGCCGGCGAGAGGGCTCGGTCTTGTTGAGTTGTGTGGGTGAACTCACCAATCGAGATGCCCTCGCGCAGGCTGCGGATCGGTTGCTGGAACTAGAAGACATCGTCGCCACCGTCGTCTACGGCGTCGCTGACGGGACAATATACATTTCGGCCCGATCACGCGGGACGGACGTCGATCTGGGTGAAACACTGCGTGAGGCGTTCGGGCAGATCGGGAGTGCCGGTGGCCACGCCGATATGGCAGGGGCACAGATCGAACTCGGCGTTCTCGGCGCCGTCGACGATCGAGATGAGTCACTGCGTTCGATCGTCGAAGGCGTCGTCGCCGACCGGTTCATCGACGCGTTGGAGGGCCGGACCGCACAGAGTGTCACGGGCGTGTTTGCGCCAGGCGGGCCGATCGATCCCGACTACGTGGCCGACGACGAGGAGCTGTCGGGGGCGGACGGCGATTCGAACTAGTCGGGAGGCTTTTCCATGGGCCCCGCTTCCAGTCGCCTGATGGCAGACGACGGGAAGCCGACTGTCGGGGACTACATGACGCGTGATGTCGATACGGTTTCTCTCGACCAGACGGTTGGAGACGTTGCCAGCCGGATCGCCGAGAGTGACGAACACAGCGGATTTCCTGTCTGTGACGGGCGTCACGTCGAGGGGTTCGTGAGTGCACGCGATCTCCTTCTCGAAGCCGACGAAGAACCCATTTTCAAAGTGATGTCCGAGGACATCATCGTCGCCCACCCCGACATGCGCCTCGACGATGCGGCACGGGTAATCCTCCGATCTGGCATTCAACGCCTCCCCGTCGTCGACGACGCAGGCAATCTCGTCGGGATCATTTCGAATGCCGACGTCATCCGGAGTCAGATCGAGCGTGCGACGCCTGGCAAGGTCGACAAACTCCAGCGCACCCTCGAAAACATCCACGGCGTCTCGGCTCGCGAGGAGCGCCGAAACGTGGTGCTCGAAGAGCTGACGCCCACTCAGGGTCGTGTCTATGCCGACGAACTAGAGGGGCGGCGGTACGAACTCGAGCGGGGCCTCGCCGAACCGCTCGTCGTGATCGATACCGGCCCGAACCTCCTCCTCGCTGATGGCCACCACCGTGTCAAGGCGGCGGTCCGCCTCGGGATCGACGAGATGGACGCGTACGTCATCGTTATCGACGAACCGGTCGATCTCGGTATGGCCGAAACGGCCGAAAAGGAAGAACTCGATTCGATCGCAGATATCGAGGCGGTCGACTACGCTCACCATCCACTGATGGAGACGACCAAACGCCTCCAGGACGACGCATAGCCTGTCGAAAGGTTGTATGTGCTCCTGCGTGTAGCACACTCGTGTCACACAGTATTGACATTCCCGTTACCTGGGGCGACACGGACGCCGGTGGACTGATTTATACGCCACGATTTTTCCACTTCTTCATTGTGGGCTTGAATGCCTACTTCGAACCGGCGTTCGAGGAAGAACATCCAATGGCCGCGCTGCACGAGCGCGGATTCACCCTGCCGGCTGTCTCGGCCAGTGCCGACTTTGTTTCGCCGCTCAGGGCGGGCGAGACGGCCGGCGTAGAGACGACGATCGCTGCGATGGGCGACACCTCGCTCACGGCTGAATTCACCGTCGAACGTCGGGAAGATGCCACGCTCGCTGCCCAGGGAGAGCTATCCCTGGTGGTGGTAGACGAGGAATTCGAAGCCACGTCCGTCCCGGCGGCCGTCCGGGAGTGTGTGGCCACCCGAGGAGATGCGTCGGACTGACTGGCGACTAGCCTTGCCCGACCATCCGCTCTTCGCCTTGCCAGTATTCCTCGCGGAGTTCGTACTTCTGGACTTTCCCGGTAGCCGTCTCGGGGAGATCCTCGACCAACTCGATACTCGTGGGTGCCTTGTAGCTGGCCAGGTTGTCCTTGACGAAATCGATGATCTCGGATTCGCTTGGCTGGGCGCCTGACGTGGGGACAATCAACGCTTTAGGCGTTTCGCCCCACTGGTCACTGGGAACGGGGATTACGGCTGCCTTCAGGACGTCCTCGTGGTCGTAGAGTACGTCTTCGACCTCGATACTGGAGATGTTCTCCCCACCCGAGATGATGATGTCTTTCTTGCGGTCCTGGATCGAGATCATGCCGTCCTCGTCGATTGTCGCGAGATCGCCGGTGTGGAAGTAGCCCTCGACGCGGTCGGTGAACGCCTCTTCGGTGATCTCCGGTTTGTTCAGATACCGGTCCATGACCTGGTTGCCCCGGACGACGATCTCGCCGATAGTGGCACCGTCACGCTCGACATCGTGGCCGTCCTCGTCAACGACGCGAATCTCGGTACAGAGGGTTTCACTCCCTTGTTTGACCTTCAACTCGCGGCCATGCTCTGCCAGCCGACGAGGCGAGTTGCTCGTCGTGATCAACGGAGCAGTCTCGGTGAGCCCATAGAGGTGGATAATCCGCCAGTCGAACTCGTCTTCGACCGTCTCGATCGTGGCCGTCGCCGGCGCACTCCCGGCAGTCGCGATGCGGACGTCCCGGGCGCCCGTCGTCACGACGTCGTCGTGTTCCTGGTAGTATTTGATTAGATTATTCAGCACCGTCGGCGCGCCACAGAGATACGAGACGTCGTGCTCGCGGACGCGTCGGAAGACGCCCTGCGCGTCGAACGTCCGCTGGCAGACGTGTGTCCCCCCAGTTCCGGTAATCGAGTAGGTGTGTCCCCAGCCGTTGCAGTGAAACATTGGCAATGTCCACAGGTAGGTGTCGTCATCGGTGATCTCCATGTGCTGGTTGAGTATCAGGGCGTGCCAGTGTTCGGTCCGATGCGTTCGGACCACGCCCTTCGGGTCCCCTGTCGTCCCCGACGTGTAGTTGATGGACGCGTCTTCATCTTCGGTGATTGGCGGACGCGCCGGTTCTTCGGCGCTCTGGCCATCGATGAAGTGCTCGTAATCCGTCCAGTCTCCGCTGATCTCAGACGCCTGGTAGCCGATGAACGTCTCCGCGGGCACATCGTCCCGGACCGTCTCGACCTTGTGCGCGTAGTCGTAGTCCGCGATGATCGTCTCGGCAGCACAGTCACTCAAAATGTATTCGTACTCTCCCGGTGTGAGCCGATAATTGAGTGGGACGAAAACGGCCCCCAGTTTGTTCGTCGCATACAGGGTTTCGATGAAGTAGTGGGTGTTCGGTGCGAGTAAGGCAACCCGGTCCCCCTGTGATACCCCGCTTGCAGCCAGTGCATGAGCGAGTTGGTTCACCCGCTCGTTGACTTCTTCGTACGTGTACTCGGTCCCATCGTGAGCTACGATCCCCGTGACGTCACTATACAGATCGACTGCTCGATCGATGAAATCGAGTGTCGTCATTTCCTCTTTCATGGCCTGACACTCGATCGAACTTTGGAGAGGAACTGTCTAATGTTTTGCCATGATTTACGATGATCAACATCCGATGCCAGTGCGGATAATTATACCTCGCGCCCCGGTCAGGGCTACCTGATGCAAGCAACCGATGATATTCAGTACGCACTCGACGGTGACTGCGCGCGGGTGACGTTGACCAGACCGGAGCACCGAAACGCCCTCGACGAGGCGGCCTGGCAGGGCTTGTCCGACGCCCTCGATCGGGCGGCCGAGGAGGCACGCGTGGCGGTGATCGACGGTGCGGGCCCGGCCTTCTGTGCGGGCGACGATATTCAGTCACTGGTCGACCTGGAGACCGGCGAGGACGGCGAGGCACTCGGGGAACTGCTGGCACGAACCCTCTTTGGGATCGAAGGCCTGTCGATTCCGGTGATCGCCGCCGTCGATGGCCCGGCGTTCGGCGGCGGGTGCGAACTCGTCGCCGCCTGTGACCTCGCCATCGCAACTGATGAGTCGACGTTCGCCATTCCCGAGACCCATCTCGGTGCCTATCCACCCTACGCCGCAGCGCGCCCGGTCGCCTTCGGCGGGAAAAAGGTGGTGACCGAACTCGCGCTTACTGGAGAGCCGATCGACGCGACTCGCGCTGCAACGGTCGGTCTCGTCAATCAGGTTGTGGAGGCCGATGCGCTGGAACCCGCGGTCGAGGATCTCGTCGAACGCATTCAGGACGCCCCCGAGACGGCAGTCGACCTGACAAAGCGGCGTATTCGGTCGGGACTACGAACCCAGGCCGACGAGATCGAACAAACGATCGAGGGCTTCGGTCGCGTGGCCACCTGTCCGGAGTGTAGGGCTGCTGCACGGGCCTTTTTCGAGTCCGACTAGGCCTCGGGCCACTCGTCTGCCTCCAGGGCTTCTCCCTGGAGAAAGGCCGCGATACCGGCGTCGGCGTCGTCGGTCGCACAGAGTGCGGCAAACTGTTCGTTCGAGTACTCGAGCGCTTCGTCGTACGGCCGGTCGAGCATGTCGTAGACGGCTCGTTTGCCCTGCTGGACGGCGACAGGGCTTTTCGAGGCGATCGTCTCGGCTATCTCCATCGCCGCGGTGACGTGCTCGGTTTCCGGGACGACACGGTTGACGAGTCCCCACTCCTTTGCTGTCTCGGCATCGATCAGATCGCCGGTCAACAGGAGTTCGAGTGCACGTTTGCGAGGCAACGAGGCCAACAGCGGCACGGCGGGCCCCATGCAGAACAGCCCCACTTTCGGTGCCGTCGCTCCGAACATGGTTCCTTTGGCAGCCACGGCGAGATCACACGCGGCGACGAGGCCGATCCCATTTGCGGCTGCGTGGCCGTGTGGGGCTGCAATGACGGGTGTGCCGATCTCGGTGAGCGTATGAAACGGTTCCTCCATGCGAGTCACCCACGATTCCCAGTCTGCCTCTGTGTTGTGATCGCCGTGCTCCGAGAGGTCGATCCCGGCCGAAAATGCGGGGCCAGCGCCGTCGATGACGACCACCCTGACATCGTCGTCGTGCTCGTGGGCCCACAAGGCGTCGTCCAGTTCCGTCGCCAGTTGCGTACTGAACGTGTTCATCGCGTCCGGGCGTCGAAGCGTGATTCGTCCGACGTAGCCCTCCTGTGCCAACCCGACGGTCTCCAGATTCGAGGCGGTATCCGAGGCCATGAGCATGCTTGACACGCTCGAAAGTTAAGTCTCCCTGGCCCATGGCCGAACTGTTAAGCGCCGGCCCACCCTTGTCGTGGTCATGTACGACCAGGACGATCTCGCTGAAATTCGGGAGACTCGAACGGAATGGGAGGAGGAGACCCTCGACCCAGCGTTGGACAAACACGGCGAGCGCAAGGATCGGTTTGCGACCATCTCGAATCACGAAGTCGATCGACTCTATACGCCCGAGGATGTCGCAGACCTGGACTACGACTCCGACCTCGGGTTTCCGGGCGAGCCTCCCTATACGCGTGGCGTGTATCCCACGATGCACCGGGGCAGACTCTGGACGATGCGCCAGTTCGCGGGGTTCGGGACGGCCGAGGAGACGAACGAACGATTTCACTATCTGATCGAGGAGGGCCAGACCGGCCTCTCGACGGCGTTCGACATGCCCTCGTTGATGGGGATCGACTCGGACAACCGGATGAGTGACGGCGAGGTGGGAAAAGAAGGCGTGGCAGTCGACACGCTCCGAGACATGGAAATCCTCTTCGACGGCATCGATCTGGGGGACGTTTCGACGAGTTTTACGATCAATCCCAGTGCCCCAGTCATTTACGCGATGTACGTCGCCCTCGGCGACCAGCAAGGGGTCCCGCGAGACGAACTCCGGGGTACTCTCCAGAACGACATGCTCAAGGAGTTTATCGCCCAGAAAGAGTGGGTAATCCCACCGGCACCGTCGCTCGACCTCGTCACGGACACGGTCGAGTTTGCGGTTGCAGAGACTCCGGGGATCCATCCGATTTCGATCTCCGGCTATCACATCCGTGAAGCGGGATCGCCGGCCGCCCAAGAAGCCGCGTTCACCCTGGCGGATGGATTTGCATATGTCGAAGACGGAATCGACCGGGGGATGGACGTCGACGAGTTTGCCCCGCTCCTGTCGTTCTTTTTCAATTCGCACAATTCGATCTTCGAAGAAATCGCGAAATTCAGAGCGAGTCGCCGGATCTGGGCCCGACTCATGGACGAGTGGTACGGCGCGGAGGCCGACGAATCGTGCCGGCTCAAATTCCACACCCAGACTGCCGGCCAATCGCTGACGGCCCAACAGCCGCTGAACAATATCGTCCGGGTCACGATACAAGCGCTGGCGGCAGTCATGGGTGGGACACAATCGCTGCACACTAACAGTTACGACGAAGCACTGGCCCTCCCCTCCGAGGACGCCGTTCGGGTGGCGCTCCGGACGCAGCAAATTATCGCCGAGGAATCCGGTGCGGCCGACATCATCGACCCGATGGGTGGCTCGTTTGCCATCGAGGCACTGACCGACGAGATGGAGGCGGAGATCATGGCATACATCGAGGAGATCAAAGACATGGGGGACGGCTCGGTCAAGGAGGGTGTTCTGCGCGGGATCGATCGCGGGTACTTCCACGGCGAGATCAGCGATGCAAGCTACGAGTACCAGCGTCGGGTCGAAGAGGAGGACGAAATCGTGGTTGGAGTCAACAAGTACGAAATGGACGAAGACACTCGGCCGGACATTCTCCAGGTTGGCCAGACGGCCCAGGAATTACAACTGGAACGGCTCGAACAGGTCAAGGCCGAACGTGACGACGAAGCCGTCGAGGCGGCCTTGGAGGCGATTTCCGATGCCATTGACGCCGACGAAAACGTCATGCCGACGATCGTCGACGCCGTCAAAGTCTACGCCTCGATGGGAGAGATCATGGGCGTCTTCGAGGACCACTACGGCAGCTACCGGGAAACCCTCGGCGTTGCGATCTAGGGCCCATCCGGCCGCTCGGTATCGTATCGACGACCAACGACTCGCACGAGTACGAGCAGGATGCCGAGGCTGAGGCCAACGGTGACCATTCCGTAAATCGCGAGTCCCAACGGCGTCGGTGGCAGTTGGATGATGAAAAATAGCTCCGGATCGAGGTCTTCGGGCCGAATGGCACCGATGACGTACCCGAAGATGCCGCTGAGGGCGACGAGTGCAACGTACAACCCGGTCACGAACCGTGACCCACTCCAGCGCCGGTGGCCGTCAGTCACGGTCGAGACGACGGGCGCGCGACGAATAGCCTTTACCGGTCGGATACGAATTCAGCTGTATGACCGAGGCGGAGTTGCTGGTACTCGTCCTGGGCGGGATTGCGTTGCTAATGTTCGTCACTGGCTTCATACTGGTTATCGGGTGACTACCCGTCTCCGTCGCCGGGATCGCCGCCATCGGTCGCGACCGTGTCGGGGACGTCCCGGGACAGTTTCGTCGCCAACCAGTCGAACTCTTTGGTCCGCTGGCCGGTTTCGGCCAGCCTCCAGGGGTCACTCGAGGAGACGCGCCGACCACCGAGCCAGGATTGGACGATGTTCCAGACGAAGATCAGCTGGCCGATCAGGAGGATGACCGCCCCGACCGAGGCCAGTTGGTGAAGCAGTGTAATGAGGTCGATCGTCGCCACGCCTACTTCGTAACTCGCGTACCGCCGAGGCATTCCGAGATACCCCAGGGCGAGCATGCCGAAGAACGTGAGATTGGTCCCGACCATCGTGAGCCAGAAATGCCACTTTCCGAGCGTGGCCTGATACATCCGCCCCGTGACGACCGGGAACCAGTAGTAGATCCCGGCGAAGGCGGCAAACCCGATCGCGCCCATGACGATGTAGTGGAAGTGACCAACCACGTAGTAGGTGTCATGGAGCAGGAGGTCGATGGGGACGGCTGCGAGGAAGACGCCGGTTATGCCGCCGATAATGAAGTTCGAAATGAAGCCGATGGAGAACAGCATCGGCGCGGTCAGGCGAAGCCGACCGTTCCACATCGTGGTGATCCAGTTGAACGTTTTGACCGCACTGGGAACGGCAATAGCGAGGGAAACGGCCATGAAACTCGCGCGAAGGCGGGGATCCATGCCTGTGGCGAACATGTGGTGGGCCCACACTCCGAAACTGAGGACACCGATCGCTAACGTCGAGTAGACGACGAATTTGAACCCGAACAGCTCTCTCCCCGAAAATTTGGGGAGGATGAGGCTTA
>CAZKGF010000034.1:0-13405 GCA_964552115.1 uncultured Halobacteriales archaeon | reverse complement strand
AACCAACTAGACCACGAACCCCGCACCCGATCAGAAGCCATTCCACCGGATTAACCCTTGCCTTCCGTGGCGGAACCCTTAGGCGGGCAAGTCACCTGTCGGCCTCATATGGACTGGGCCCGGGCGCTCGTTGGTACGCTTGTGCTCGTCGCAGTCGTCGTCGGGGCTGTCATCATTTTCAACCCACCGCTCTGGCTCGTCTCGACCGGTGAGTACGAACGGGCTACAATTACCGCAGTCGACGCCAACGGAACGACTCTCGACACGATCGAAGCCCGGATCGCAGACACAACGGCAAAACAGCGCGTCGGTCTCAGCCGGACCGAGTCATTGCCCATGGACGAGGGGATGCTATTCGTCTTCGATGGCTCCGGGCCGCATTCCTTTCACATGCCGGACGGAATGGCCTTCCCGCTGGATATCGTGTTCGCATCCGACAACGGCACCGTCACGACAATCCACCACGCGCCACTCCCGTCGAATGCGGCCCAGGGTACCGACGCCCGCTACACGGGTCGGGGTCGGTTCGTCTTGGAGGCGAACCGCGGATGGGCGAACGCCACCGGCCTCGCCGTCGGCGACCGGCTTGTGATACCGACTGACGTGGATTGAGTGGACCTCGGAGCGCCTTAATACCTCCATCCCTTCAGCCGAGGTCGTGGACATCGATACCGGTCCCGAGGACGAGCTCTTCGAAGACGTCCGTGACCGCGTCGACCGCCCGATGTGGCGGCTGTTCCGCTCCTACGGCAGCGCCTATCGATGGTCGTTCACACTCGGGCTGCTCAGTAGCATCTTCGCCCGGATCCTCGACCTTGTCCCGCCGCTCATGTTGGCTGTCGCGATCGATGCCATCTTCCGCGAGGAGGGTGATTTCAGCCTCTTTCTCGTCCCAGACGCCTGGCTGCCCACCTCCGACGTCGGCCAGATGTGGCTGACAGGCGGTATCGTTGCCGCCACGTTCGCACTCGGTGCAGTCTTTCACTACACCCGAAACTGGGGCTGGAATCGATTCGCCCAGCGCGTCCAGCACGACGTCCGGACGGACACCTACGACACGATGCAGCGCCTGGAAATGGACTTTTTCGCGGACAAGCAAACGGGTGAGCTCATGTCGGTCCTCTCGAACGACGTCAACCGGCTCGAACGGTTTCTGAATGACGGGCTGAATTCGGCCTCTCGGCTGATCATCATGGTGGGGGGAATCGCCATCATCTTAGTGGCACTGAACTGGCAACTCGCGCTGGTGGCACTGTTGCCCATCCCGCTCATCGCGTATTTCACCAAGAAATTCATCGAGATTATCCAGCCCAAATACGCCACCGTTCGGTCGTCGGTCGGCAGTTTGAATTCACGGCTGGAGAACAATCTCGGCGGCATTACCGTCATCAAGTCAGCAACGAGCGAGCCCTTCGAATCCGACCGCGTGGAGGACGCATCACAGGACTACTACGACGCCAACTGGGACGCGATCGAGACGCGCATCACTTTCTTCCCAGGACTACGACTTTTGGCAGGTATCGGCTTCGTGATTACGTTCATCGTCGGCGGGCTCTGGGTCTTCGAGGGACGGGTCACGGAGGGACAGTTCGTGGCGTTCATTCTGTATACACAGCGATTCATCTGGCCGATGGCCCAATTCGGACAAATCATCAATATGTACCAGCGGGCCCGTGCGTCTGCCGAGCGTGTGCTGGGCCTGATGGAGACCCCCAGCCGGATCGCCGAGGATCCCGATGCACCGCCACTCGATGTCGACGAGGGTCACGTGGTCTACGACGATGTGACCTTCGGGTACGACGATGCCGATGACCCAGTGGTCGAAGAGCTGTCTTTCGACGTGGACGGTGGTGAAACACTGGCGCTGGTCGGGCCCACCGGTGCCGGAAAGTCGACAGCGATCAAACTCCTCATGCGCCTGTACGACGTCGACGACGGCGCAATCAAGATCGATGGCACGGACATCAGAGACGTATCCGTCCGGAGTCTTCGGGAATCGATCGGGTACGTCAGTCAGGAGACTTACCTGTTTTACGGGACCGTCAGAGAGAACATCGCCTACGGGCTCCCTGATGCCGACCAAGATGCCGTCGAAGCTGCCGCCAGGGCGGCCGAAGCCCACGACTTCATCGCCTCACTCCCTGAGGGATACGACACGATGGTCGGGGAGCGAGGCGTCAAACTCTCCGGTGGACAGC
Source organism: uncultured Halobacteriales archaeon (assembly GCA_964552115.1). GTDB lineage: Archaea > Halobacteriota > Halobacteria > Halobacteriales > Haloarculaceae > CAZKGF01. The sequence goes on along the minus strand of CAZKGF010000034.1, from coordinate 11,207 downwards.
GGCAACGGATCGCGCTTGCCCGCGCAATTCTTCGCGATCCCGAAATTCTTGTCCTGGACGAGGCGACGTCGGACGTCGACACCGAGACGGAGATGTTGATCCAGCGCAGTCTCGATGGGCTCACGGCCGAGCGGACCACCTTCGTGATCGCCCATCGCCTCTCGACAGTCAGAGACGCCGATACGATCGTCGTACTCGACGACGGCCGGATCGTCGAACGTGGGACTCACGAGGAACTCTTGGCCAAAGACGGGCTGTATGCCAATCTCTGGGCCGTCCAGGCGGGAGAAATCGAGGACCTCCCAGACGACTTCGTCGAGCGCGCCATCGAGCGGCGCGCCCAAACGGACGCGGACGACGACTGATCGGGCCACGACTGGATCGCCAACCGTTAAGAGGGATGGGTCAAAAGTGGGTCGTGAATACGTACCATGGCATCGATTTATCTCGCGAGTACGGTGGTAATGGGGTTGGGGACAGTCGTCATGGTCGCACTCCTCCTGGTCGGGCGCAAGTGGGAGCGATACTCCCCCCAGGGAATGACACAAGGTGCGTCTGGTTTTCTGAGCGATCCTCGAGTGTGGATTATCGGGTTCGCCGTACTGGCTCTGGGTGCAGCTGGAGCCACGATCGCGATACTTCGAAGTCCGGCGGATCCGACGTTGTTGATCCTGGCCGGTTTCGGGCTGGTTATCGTGGGCTTTCTGGCTGTGGGCACGTACTTTACGGCAAGAGCGCGCGGCCACCCGCATTCACACGCAGTCGGCGAGGCTATCGCCGTCCTCGGCGGCGTCATGATCGTGGCGTTGGTGGGCAATCTCCTGACGAGTTTTGGCGCGTAATCGATTCCCCTTTCTACGCTCACCTTGGCGGGTACGCTCGGAGAGGCCGGGCTTTGGTGTGAGGCGCGCCGTCGGTTGACGCCGAGCAGCGGCGATCTGACGCAACCCACACTGACCGACAGTCCTGGCCTCCCCACTGTCGGGGCTGATCTACTGTCGAGCCGGAATACTCGCGACTCAGCCTCGAAAAGAAGTAGAGCGACGACAGATCAGCAATCGGAAGCAACGTATCCGGTCCCACCACCGACGGACCGTCCAAGATCTGTTCTAGCGTGTTTGGCCCCGTTGATCTTACAGCCGAAGAGAGCGCCGGCCCTAGGTGATCGAGTACGCCGCCGCTCCAGTCAACGCGACGGCTACCAACACGGCGCTGGCAATCAGCGCAGTCACCGACCGTGGCTCGTATCGGAGGTGTTGGTAATAGCCAGCAACCACGACTGCCTTGGCCAACGAGAGAACCATGATGAGCGCGAAGGCGGTCCAGTAGAATTCCTCGAGCCAGCCGATTTCCTCGACGACCCACTGCACGGTTGCCAGGACGAACAGTACCACGTATATCGCCGTGTAAAATTTTGTTGATACCATTATTTTGTCACCTCACACGATGTAGAACAGTGGGAAGAGGAACAGCCAGACGATGTCCACGAAGTGCCAGTACAGTCCGAAGTACTCGATCGTTCCGGCGTCCCCGTCACCGGTATAGGCGCCCTGCCAGGCACGTGCGATGAGGAACAACGTGATCAGTAATCCCACCGCCACGTGTGCACCGTGGAGTCCAGTCGTCAGGTAAAACGTCGCAGACGCGATATTGGTCGCAAAATCCCACCCGTGGACGATGTTCCCTGATGCACAGTCCGCCACTGCCGAGTGGCCTGCACACCAGTCGGCGTGGAACAAGTGCTGCCACTCCATGGCCTTGTTAACCAAAAAGCCGATTCCGAGTAAGAACGTCACCGACAGCCACGCAACCACGGAGCGGCGCTTGTTCTTCCTGGCAGCAACGAGCGCAAGGACGACGGCGAAACTACTCGTCAGCAGCAGATAGGTGTTGATCAATCCCGGGAGGGGGACGTGGGCTGCGGGAATCATGTCGTGCCAGGCGTTCCACCCGTTGGCGACCCGCATGAACAGGAACGAGCCGATAAAGGCCCCGAAGAGGACGACATCGGACCCGAGGAACATCCACATGCCCAGTTTCATTTTCTCGACTTTCGCAAATGGCCACCGCTCAGCAAGTGGCGCCTCGGGAGCGTGGAATGGTTCCCATCCCATGTGGATCAGTCCCGCTAACCCGATGACCAACCCGATGATGGTTACATAGAAGTACGCGCCCGTGCCTTCGAACGCAGCGGCGACACCACCCTTGTCCATGGCCAAGAGTTGGACCGTCACGGCACCGACGGCAACCCCAGAGAGACCGAAGAGGCCGTGGATCCAACTGAGCCCATCTACTCTGGCCCCCTCGAAACCGAGGTACAGGCAGAAAAACGCGAGTGCGAAAAGGAAGGGCCAAATGAGATAGTTCGTCGCAATTCCTGAGAGACCGAAGAAAGTGAAAAAGGCTCCAGCACTGATGACGAGTGGCCAAATGCTCGCGTGCGAGGCGTGTTCTTCGGTTCCGACTTCGATTTCTGTTTCGTGAGCAGCCGGGCGATCTGTCTCGGCTCCGACCGCCGTCGTCGGGGTGGCAACCGCACCCCCATCTGCCACCTGGCCCCCATCTGCAGACGTGCCACTGTCACCCGAGAGGCGGTCGGCCACCTGCCCTGGATCGAGGAATGACAACACTCCGCCCGCATAACTGGGCACGCCAGGGAAGTTTTCCAGTGGCGGCGGCGATGAGACGGCCCACTCGGCCGTACGAGTGAATTCCCATGGGCTATCACCCACTCGCTCACCTGTGTAAAGGCTCTTCCCCAGGTTGTAGATCATGATGAGGAATGAGGCGCCCAAGATGAACCCGCCAACGGTTGCCATCTGATGCCAGAACTGGTAGCCCATCGGATACTCGAAGACCCGTCGGGGGGTTTGCCAGACGACGAACATGGGGAAGTACAGCAGGTTGAAGCCGACGAAGTAAGCCACAAAGTGTGCTTTCCCCAGTGTTTTGTTGTACATCCGTCCGGTGATCTTGGGGAACCAGTAGTACAGACCACCGAACAGCGCGGTCGCTCCGCCGACCATGACGTAGTGGAAGTGTGCGACAACCCAGTAGGTGCCCCGGAACTGGTAGTCCAGCACCACGGCTCCCAGGAAGACCCCGGTGATCCCGCCGACTATAAAGAGGATCACGCTCCCGAGGGCGAAGAGAAACGGCGTCGTGTACCGTATCTTACCCTTGATCATGGTGTAGATGAGCGAGAACATCATCAGATCGAATGGTAACGAGATGCCGATTGTCGTGGCCATGAAGATAGTCTTGATATTGAGATTGATGCTCGTCAGGAACATGTGATGCATCCAGACGATGAAACTCTGGAGGGCCACGAGCACCATCGCGATAATAAACCACTTCCGACCGACCAGGCGTTTGCCCGAGAAGGTCTGGAACGCCTCGGCCATGACGCCGAGTGCAGGGAAGAAGACGATGTAGACCTCGGGGTGTCCGAAAAACCAGAACAGGTGTGTCCACAACATCGATCCCCCAGCCTCATTCGAGAAGTACGTCGATTCCAGCAGCAGATGATCCGCCGAGAGAATCATCAATGCCGCTAGAAGTGCCGCGAACGCAAACAACATCATCCAGACCGTGAGGAGGATGGAGAGACTGAACATGGGCAGATCGCGCATGCGCAAACCATCCGCCCGCATCCGATACATCGACGTGAGGAAATTGACGGACGATATCGTGACGCTGGCGACGAACAAGACCAACGCGAGAATCGCGGCGGCGTGGCCTGCCTGATATACCTCGGGGATGAACGTCGGCACGTTCAGCGGGGCATACATCGTCCACCCACCTGCGAACGTTGCGCCCTGGAAGAACGAGGCGACAAACAGGAGTCCTGAGAATGCATAGAGCCAGTAACTCATCGCGTTGAGTCGTGGGAACGCAAGGTCGTCGGCCCCGATCTGCAGGGGGACAAGATAGTTTGCGAAGCCAAAGGCAAACGGAGAGATAAACCAGAAGACCATCAGTAGGCCGTGAGCGCTGACGATCTGATTGTATCCCAACCCACTGAGGATCGTCCCACCGGAACTCCACATCTGCGTGCGGACGAGGAGTGCCAATATCCCACCCAGAATCAGGAAAAACAGTGCTGTGAGGAGGTACAGGACGCCAATGTCTTTGTGATTAGTCGTTACGAGCCAGCGCTTGACGGACGACTTCGGTGGCAGGCCGTGGTCTGAACTTGTCTCGGTCATTTTAGCTCCCCGTCATGTTTTGATACCAGCTCTGGTACGAGTCCTGTTCCATGACTATTACCTCCGCATCCATCCCGGAGTGCCCACCGCCACACAGTTCGTAACAATGTGCCATGTACGTGCCAGTTTCCTCTGCGACGAACCAGGTCGTGGCGGTCGAGCCGGGGATGGCGTCCGTCTTCATCCCGAAGGCTGGTATGCCGATATTATGAAACACATCCGCCGATGTCACATTTAAGACGACCACCTCGTCTTGGGGCACCCGTAACGTGGATTCGGATTCACCATTCGGATAAATGAATTCCCAGGAAAATTGGTGCCCGATCACATCGACTTCGATATCCGCCTCGGGCGTGTCTTCGACTGCCGTCAAGAGGCCATACGTCCAGGCAATCAAGGACAGGACGATTAGTGCGCTAATCCCGAAGGAAAGGAAGAGTTTCCGACCCCCGCCACTCCCGGTCGGAAGTTCCCCGATAGACGGGCCAGAGTCCGTCTCCAGGTCTTCCTCCTCGCCAACTCGATACTTGTACGCGTTGTACATGATATAGGCGATGACGACGATCCCAACGAGCGTGCCCAGTACCAGGAAAATGAGAAATACTAAATCGAAGATTTCGGCGGGTGTCTGGGATACCCCGCCGGCCTGGGCGAGGACCCGCAGTCCTCCGTGTATACTGGCACCGAGCCACATCATTTTCCCACACGTTTCGGGGACGGTCTCTTAGGTATTACGGAGACGGTGAATCGCATCACGGGTTCGTGGGGCGCCACCCTTATGGCCCGAACGGTGGTACCGTATAACATGGAGGGGCAGGACGGCGTCGAGGATCCAACGGTCACGGAGAATATCACCACCGCGGAGTTCGACCGACACATCGGCATCGTAGCAGACGGGATAATCGGCGCGGCAGGTGGTCTCGTGGGAACCGCGCTCATGACCGTCGTGTTACTCATTGCCGAAACGTTCGACGCCTTCTCGCGATCGTCATTTGGCGCGTTGACGGAACTCGTCGGGTTGGGTGGCTACGTGCCAGAAATCGCCTTCGGCTACCTGCTCTTTTTGGCCGGCGGGATGGTGCCGTGGCCGCTGTTGTTCGCCTCACTCCTTGGCTACCTGCCAGGTGAACGTATGCCGATCAACGGCCTGTTCTTCGGGACCGCACTCTGGACCGGGTTCGTCCTGGCCTTTTACGACGGGTTTACCGGGACCACTCTCCTGCTATACTTGATTGCGACGCTCGTAGCCCACTGGGTGTATGGCGCCGCGTTGGGATTCGTCTTCGAATACCTGTCCACTCGTCCCGAAACGCTAGTCTGAGTGGGCCCGACCTGTTAAGCCTCACCGGGGCCAGCAATCCCGTATGGATCTCTCGAGGGCAAGTTGGACGGACGCCGACGCAACGGGGGCCGACGTCGCCGTGCTCCCCGTTGGGAGTACGGAACAACACGGCCCCCACGCCCCGTTAGGAACCGACTCCATCGCGGCCGAAGCGGTAGCTACGCGCGGCGTCAGTAACGTCGATCGGCCAGTGGTCGTGGGGCCCACGATTCCGGTGGGTGTCGCCGAGGAGCACCGCCAGTTTACGGGCACCTGCTGGGTGCGACCGGACACCTTTCGTGCGTACGTCAAAGAGACTGTAGAGAGCTTGGCCGGGCACGGGTGGGAACGGGTCGTCATCGTCAACGGTCACGGCGGGAACGTGGATGCACTGGCCGAAGTCAGTGCTCGCCTCTCGCGGGATAACACAGCGTACACCGTCCCCTTCACCTGGTTCGACAGCGTCGATCTGGACGCTATCGACGGTATCGAACGGATGGGGCATGGAGGCGCAGTCGAGACGAGTCTCATTCGGGCCATCCGACCGGAGCTGGTGGACGAAGATCGCCTGGCTGATGCGAGTGCGGATGCTGCCACGGGATGGGGAGAGTGGGTGTCTGGAACAAACCTGGCCCACGATACAGCGTCGTTTAGCGAGAACGGCGTCGTCGGTGACCCCGCTGGGAGCGATCCAGCCATCGGCGAGGCGTTACTGGGCGCCGCTGGGAAGGCACTTGCCATGTTGCTCGATGCGGTTGCCGAACGAGATGTCGAGTCACCACCCCACAAATAACGAAGTCATCAGGCCTCTGCTTGCGGGCCGGAGTCGGTGTCCTTCTCCAGATCAGTGTCATCCACTGCGTCGACAGCCGACTCCAATGAACTGCGCAGTTCGGGCATCGTCCCTGCAAGTTCGCTCACTTGGGTTCTGGCGGTTTGAACGTCCGAAATGAGCGACTCGACCTCCTCGATAGCCTCGCCCAACTCGTCGTCTTCGAAGGCGTCGGCGCGCTTACCGACAGCATACCACTTCTTGGCATCTCGTAGGTGTTCTTCGGCAGAACCGACGTCGAGCGCCGAACGGAGTCCGTTCAACACGCCAAGCGTGTTGTCCGCCTCTACCGACCAGACCGCATCGGGATCGGGCAAGGCCGAACGAGCCCCAGCCAGGCTGTCCTCCACGTCCGTCCGCATCTCCGTGGCGGCTTCGCCGAAGAGTTCGTCATCGTTCAAGGTCGCTTGGCTCATACCCGAGGGATTCGGGTTCAGACGGCCTAAAGGCGAGCCGGAAACTGAAAGTGAAACGGCAGCTCGTCTCACCCACCGCTACCGACTCAGGTGTTCTCCCGAATCGACGCACGGCGGTCGGCCGCGAGGTCGAACTCCGGTTCCAGGTCCCCGAGGACGAGTAGTTCGAAGTATCGCGTGAACGTCTTCAATGGAATTTGGACAGCGGTCGCCATAGCGATCACCGCCAGCAGACCGATGGCCACCAGGGCAGCCACTCCCACGATAACGAGCGGTGATACGGTTGCTCCCGTCACAACGATAAACCCGGCACCGACGATGAACAATGGGATGAGTACAATCGCGCTAAAGATCCCCGTGACGATGCCCGCGATGATGCTAACGGCGATTGCAATCCCCCACCGAACGACGATGTAGATTGCTACTTCCCCAATATTTCCCCGAAGCGTCGGCCAAAACCGGCGCCAGGCCGAAAGGATGCCACACTCGGCTGCGACCATAACCGGGACCACGAATTCAACCGTCAGCCCGTGAACGAGGGCAGCGATAAACCCAACCACAATCGCGATCACCGCGAACAGTAGCACGCTCGCGATCACCCATCCCGCAGCCGCTGAACCATCTACTAGCGGTGCGAACAGCGCGATGGCCAGCACCCCAAGGGGGACTAACACCACGAGTCCCAGAAGAAAGCGAAACGCAAACAGACCAACGCCGGCCCGGAAGTACCGCCTGAAGGCTGCTCGAACGGTAACCGACTCAGTTCGAAGAGCGTCAACCAGAACGAACTCCATAACGGAGCCAATGAGGACGAAGACGAGCCCGAGAACCAGCACGACCGCAATAAGTGCCAGTAACAGCACCCACAGCGTCTCGGAAATCGAGGGTATTGTGACCTGTCCGTTCTCCACAACCGGTCCGACCTCGATGTCGCCGCCACCGATAGCCGAAAACTGGCCAGTCACGTTCGGGAGGGAGCCGATCCCGGAGCCACCGGAGAGGAAAAAGACCACGACTGCCAATCGAAGCCATCGACTCCGGTCGACCGGGAGAAGAAATTCCCTCGTGGCGTCGACTGCGTCTTCGAGACAGGCGACGGCTGCGTATCCCATACCAGAGGTCGAGCCTTCCCGAAACTTAACGGTCTCGCAGTGACGAAGCCCCGTCTCGGTCGACACTGATCACATCCATGTGGGGATATCCATCCCGCATCGCCATCCGACCACGAACGACGATGCCCTCGTACTCGATATCGAGTGCCACGTCGAGAAACCGTCCGGTGAGTTCAGTATATCCATACTCCTCGTCGGCATCTGCAGCGATCGCGTCCGTATCCATCGACACGGACGCTCGACGACAGTAGGGCTGATTTTCGGTGGCCTCCTCGATTGCCCGTGCGAGTGATTCGGCACTTGCGGGGCTCACTGGCGTCCCCGCGAACTGATGGTATAACGAGCCGAATTTGATGCCCGTCTCGAAACACGCGACTTCCGCATCTGTGGGCGGTTCGGCCTCTGGAGCTGCGTTCATGGGCCCGCCTTGCCCGGCCGGGGCTAAACCCTGTCGGCCCTCCGGATGCTGAGGAACCACATGCTACTTACCGGTCCTGGTTCTTTCGTCGCTTGCATGGACCAGCCGGTGTTACTCACGGGGGCCGGTGGGCACGTGGGAACGGCGATCTTGGAGGGGCTGGCCGACCGGTACGACTGGCGACTCCTCTTTCACAGCCAGCCTGCCACCGAACCGGAACACCCCTACTCGGTCGGCGAGGTCCAAGACATGGAGGATGTCCGCGCGGCTGTCGATGGTGTCGGTGCGATTATCCATCTCGCAGGCGATCCCCGCCCCTCCGCGCCGTGGACGAGCGTGCTGGGTAACAATATCGACGGTACCCAGAAGATGTACGAAGCTGCCGTCGAAGCGGGCGTCGAACGGTTCGTCTATGCCTCCTCGAATCACGCAGTCGGGGGCTACGAAACGGACGATCGGACGCCCGAGTTGTACCGTCCCCAGGGTGAATTGCTGCTCGACGGGACCGAGTTGCCCCGCCCAGGCAACCTGTATGGAATCTCGAAGGCGACCGGTGAGATCATCGGTCGGTATTACCACGACGAGTACGATATCGCTGTCTGCAACGTCAGAATTGGGAACCTGACGGCGGATCATCCTCCGGTCGACTACGAACGAGGCCAGGCAATGTGGCTCTCCGAACGAGACTGCGCGCACCTTCACGCACGGACACTCGAAGCGGAGTACGGGTACGAGATCGTCTACGGAATCAGTGACAACGACCGCAAATACTACTCTCTCGAGCGTGCCAAAGAGGTGCTCGGCTACGAGCCACGGGACAATTCGGCCGAGTGGGAGGGGACCGAACGGATCGAGCCGGACGAATGAGCGACGTTGCAGGCCAAGAGGGCGACACGACCGGTCGCATAAACTGCTCTGCACTTGGTTCCAGAGATGCACAATCCCCTCGAGATGCTCACGGGACGCTCCCAACCATGCCGGCCGAAATCGAAGGGAGCGTAAAGGTACAAGTGCCCCGCAGTCCGTAGCCCGATTTATGTGGCGTTCCGGGGGTGCCGATGACGCGGTCACGTGCATTGCATGCGGGGCCGAAATAGACCGCGAGGACGCCCGAGAGTACGACAAATACGGTGATCGGTGGGATCGCCGTGACAAAGCGTTCGAGTTTCTTTGTAAACCGTGCCACCGCGACTGCTGTCACCAGCCACGGGCCGGTCTCGAAGCGCTACTGGCCGACGCAGGCGCCGGCGAACGCGATCAGGGGACTTTCCTCGCTCACTACGCTGCACTCGTTCGTGAACGGTCCGAACTGGAAGAACAGTGAGGTCAGGAGATGACGAGTTGCCAGACGCGCTCGTAATCCAACAAATAGTGACCGACGACGAGCGCCATAAAGCCGAGTGCCAGTCCCGGTTTGTCGGTGAGGGCAAGGGCAATCGCGGCAATTCCGAGTAACGTCGTCTCGAGGCCGAGTCTACCACGCCCCGAAATCGGAACGGGGGCCGAGCCTGGGTCAGTTTCGACTCGGAAGGTGGCCCAGAGCCCCATCGCCACGAGAGGGAAGGCGCCGGCTGCCACCAGCCCCAGACTGCCAGCGAACCAGACGTAGCCGAACTGGCCTAACGCGACGAGTGCGACGAGTTCGATGAGGACACGGAGAGCCAGATTCGCCGTTTCGAGCGGTCCGCGAGAGTCCACGAACGCGGCTCTGGCACCCGAAGGTGATGAATGTACCCATCGTGGGAGGCGACAGGCTCAACTGTAGTTCGTGAGTACCTCATTACATGACCGAGGATGCGGAGGCGCAGGCGGCCGCAGGGACGCCCGAGGGGCAGGGACCCGTCGAGATCGATGAGGAGCTGGCACGCCACCTGGCAAACAAACGCGAAGAATTGTTCGAGAAGTTCGAAATCCCCGACGGCTTTCCGCCCGAAGTACTGGACGAGGCTGCAGCCCGGACTGACGGTGTCGAAACTGAGATCGCCGACGCCGTCGAGGAACGCGAGGATCTCCGCGACCTAACAGCCTGGACGACCGACCCGATCGATGCACAGGACTTCGACGATGCCATCTCGATCGAGGAGCGGGCGGACGAGTATACACTCTGGGTCCACATCGCAGATGTCACACACTACGTGACCCCGGAAACGGCAATGTGGAAATCTGCGGTCGAGCGGGCAAATACCGTCTACCTGCCAGGATACACGGTCCACATGCTGCCCCCGATCCTCGCCGAGACTGTCTGTTCACTGGTTCCAGACGAAGATCGGCTGGCGCACACAGTGGAGATGACCCTGGACAAGGAAACGCTGGGATACGAAGAGATCGACATCTACAAGTCCGTTATCCGAAGTAACGAGCGCCTCACGTACACGGAGTGCGAGCGCCGACTCGACGACCCGAGTGCGCCACTGCACAACGATAATCAAACCGTCTACGAGCTGGCAAAACGCATGCACGAACAGCGAAAAGAAGAGGGGTCACTCGTCTTGAATCCCCGTCGCGATCGCGCTCACACTATCATCGAGGAGTGCATGCTCAAGGCCAACAAAGCCGTCACGCACGAACTCATGTGGGATCGGGGTGTCGAAGCGATGTACCGCGTTCACCCCCAGCCAAGTCCGGACGAATGGGACAAAGCTCTTCAGGAGATTCAGGAACTCGACGGCGTCTCGATCCCTGGCGAGGCGTGGGACGATCCTCGGAAAGCGGTCAACGCCACGCTCGAGCAGGCACCAGACCGGCAGCTGGACAAGATCCAGTGGGCCGTCATGAAGGTCATGCCACGAGCCCAGTACATGAACGATCCGTTCGGGGGCCACCACGCCCTCAACTTCGAGATCTATGGTCACTTTACCAGCCCGATCAGACGCCTCTCCGACCTCATCAACCATTGGATC
>CAZKGF010000033.1:6773-13743 GCA_964552115.1 uncultured Halobacteriales archaeon | reverse complement strand
AGAAACTCGCTCGCACAGAGCTCGACGCACTTCCGCGGGTAATTCTCCATGATGTCCAACGCGATGTCCGGTCGCTCGATGACTTCCGTCGACAAACCGTCGAGAACGCGACCGTGGATCTCATCCATGTACGTCGGGGCGACGGCATACGAATCGAACATCCGCAACGTCTCCGTCTCCTGAACAAGCGAGACGAACCGAGCCAGTGGTCCGAACGGATCGCCGCTGTCCGAGGTGGTGACAGTCGCATCAGCGAATGCCTCGACCGGACACCGCGGCTGGATGCCTGAGATGACCTCAAAAAGTGGAGCGAGTCGGACGGTCGTTTGCATGTCCTTCTGGAACGTTGCGACGACCTCCGCGACGGCCTCGCCTAACTCAGTGAGGGTGTATTCCCCATCCGATCGCTTGACGATGCCCTGCTCGGCGAGTGTGCTGGTGTTGCGGTGGGCAGTCGATTTCGATATCCCGAGTCGCCCCTCCAAGTCGCGTCGATCTAGTGCCTCTTCGCGCAAGGCCGCGATCAGCGGTGCTCGTTTAACGACCTCAATGCTGAGGTCGGAGCCTGGCGGAGCGTGTTCGATCATGAATGTGACTATCGGTGGGCACCATACAAAGAATTGTATGCGGCATCTCACTCTGTCAGGAGCTACTGGGACTAATCGGCTAAGTGGCAAAAACTAAGCGGGTGGGTAGATATCGGAGATTTCAGTCTAACCAACTGTGATAGACTCGTGCGTTGAGTGCAGCACGAGTTATTTATCGTACCACTTGGGGATTTAGGGTGGGTGGGAGAATGGACCAATTGACATTCAACTCTGGTTAGACTACTCGCTACCCATCAATGCTCTCGAGCACCTTCCGTTTCGCCTCCGAGGGAGGATGCGTGTAGACACGGGTCGAACGCAGGTCCTTGTGCCTCAACACCGACGCGGCCGTCGCGAGGTCTGATTCGTTCTGGACATACGTCCCCGTGCTGTGGCGGATGCTGTACCAGGTCAGCTTTCGATTCTCCTGGTCGATACCCGCATCATCCAGCAGTTTATCGAGGAGGTAGTTGAGCGTCTTCGAGGTGTACGGGTTCCCCTTCTGGTTGAGCCACACCTCGCTCAGTCCGTCATATTTCGGCCGGGTCGACCGTTGGTCTAACCAACCTACCGGTATATTCCACAACAAAGAGAGATCACGACATATTCAGCCAAGCCAATTCGATTCCAAGGTTCACCGCCCCAATTACGCCTATATAAGATATTGCGGTACTTGGCTATCGTGATCCGCGACCTAATGTAGTGGATCGATAACGTTCAATCGGCTATCTGACCGACTGGTAGGGGAAAATCTTTACTAAGTTATATACATAATGGGGGGATTCTAGTGGACGGTTCAACGGATGACTGGTCCGTCAGTCTATTCCAAACCCTTTCGAAACGATTCATCTATCACTTCCTGAATATTCTCTCGCTCAACCATCTCACCTGCACTCTTGGCCTCATGTTTAAATACCGTATTCTGAATTCGATCTCTCGTCTGCTTGAAGCCTTGGGTATAAAAAGAACCAGTGAATGAAGTCATGTCCAGGGAACAACCACGGGGGGCATCACTGAACGGACCAAGATGAGACTCGACAGATCAACTATAGTTACGGAAATAAGTAATTGAACATAGACGGTGGATTTACTACCTGAAGAGCCTCCTTAATCGCACGATTGAGGTGGTTGATATCGTCGAACAACCGGTTCTTGAGCTGCTGATTCAGCTGTCGCCAGCACTCCTCGACCGGGTTCAGTAGCGGCGAATATCGAGGCAGGAAGCACAGATCGATTCCAGCGCTCTCGGCGAATTTTTTGACCTTCTTCGAGGCGAAATACGGCGCGTTATCCAGCACGACGATCAGGTCCTCGCCGAACTCCTCTTGGAGTGATCGAAGGAAATGAATCGTCACCTCGGAGTTGAAGTTGCTCTCACAGCGATAGAATCTCGTCTCGCCGTCTTCCGATAATGCGCCGAGGAGCTTCGTCGCCTCCCACTGTTCAGAGACTTCCACGATGGCTCGCTCGCCGCGCTTGAACCAGCCGTGGCCGAGCCGGGTTTTCAGCCGACGCCGACTTTGGTCGATCACCAGGAAGGTCGGGTCGTCACCCCGACGAGTCAGTTTTTTTGAACGCTTCTCGGGCACGTTCGTCACCCTTAGCGAACTGCGGCCGGGCGGTTTTCCAGGTGAAGCCGGCGCGGTTCAGCAACTCCCGGACGTGCCGCCGAGAGTACTCGACGTCGAACTTCTCTCGGATAAGTATCTGAACGAGTTGGGGCGACCAGTGCGGTGCATCGATGCCCACTTCTTCGGGAGATTCATCGAGAATCGAGACGAGTTCATCCCATTGCTCCGGCGAAAGTTTGGCCGGCCGACCGGGCCGCTCGGCGTCGAAAATCACGTCCTCGAACGGTTCGTCCGCGAGGCGCTCCAGCCGACTCAGCCAGTTGTGCACCGTCGTCCGGGAGATCGCGTACCAGTCGGCGAGCGCCGATTGAGACACGCCTTCTTTGTAGTTGATGCCGACGACCAGCCGCAGGGCCGGGCGTTTTTCCGTGACCTCATCGAGGTACTCTCGGAGCTCGTCGACTGACACCTGTTCGAGTCTGGCCATGACGGTGTATGGCGTTAATCGTTCAAATAGTTTTCTCTGCCAGTATAGCGATATGCATCTGCTCTTCATCCTCCACACTCCACCACCACGGCACGTCCACGTTGTTCGTGACCGGTTACTCTGACCGGAGCACTTACGGAGTCACGAGTTGAGGGTGAACGCCTCGCCGTCTTCCAGACGGGAATAGTCCAGCGCCTCCAGGATCAGCCGGGTGGTTCTGTAGCCGTAGTTTCGTTTGCCTCCGAACTGCAGGTTTCCAGGCACAGCCACGCCCAGCGGCGGGAAGTCGGGGTCATCGTCGTGCAGGTAAGCATTCGCGTACCTGCGCGTGGCTTGCTGCGGTGGCCGGTGATCGTTAGGCCGCAGAAATTCCCGCAGTGCGAGTGCAAAATGGTTCACAAGCAGTCAAACCACAATGTAGATCTCGTCACGAGCAGAGAAGCAGTATGCGTTACGAAAAGCCGTATTGCGCTTCGAGATACGAGATGAGGTCGTCGACGATCTCGGGAACGTATGTCCAGAACCCATAGTACTGGCCCGGCTGTCTCTCTTCGGCGAGTAGCCCACACTTGTTAATATCGGAGCCGCCGCCATCGTATATCACCAACCAAAAGGCACCAATTTCGTCGGCTGACTCCGTATGGACGGATAGCCGTTCACTTACATCTACCTCCCAATCGGCACGGACATACAAATGGATCGACAGCTCTTCACGATCTGCAAGCCGTTTGTACACATCCGTCTGCGCCTGGAGCGCCGCCAAGTCCTGAAAGCCGACATAGAGTCGCCCGGCGCCGATGCGGCAGGCCCGTTCTTCGATTTCCCGGGCCGTCGCGAGCATTTGCCGGCGGCTGTACGAACTGAACACGGTATTATCCAAGAAATCTAAGATTTCGGCATACTCCGTGTCGCTATCCGCGAGCACCCACGGCGGCTGGATCTCGGGCGAAAGCATCGCGTCAAACGCCTTAAGGCCAAGTGAACCCAGAAACCCGCCATCAGCATCCCGAATATTGATAAATCCTTCCTCCGCCTCCGAAGGAAGCGGGGCATGATTCACCGAGACATTTTTCGTGGCGAATTGATCAGCTATCTCGTTCGCCGGGTCAGCTGTCGGGGAATGCACTTCGATGGTTTTGCGGTGTTTTTCGATTTGGATGATTGCCTCGCGAAGTGTATTCAACATTGTTGGGGACGCGGGTGTCAGTAGCTGGTAGTCGATCAATGGAGTTGTCTGGTGAGCTAAAAGAGCTATTCGCCATCGTCCAGTCTGTTAAGGCGGCGGATTTGGTCGATGAATGATTCCATGATTGGTGATATATCGTCCATGGTGACTGTCCGATTTGCAGGGTCAAATTGAAGAACATCTAAAGAATCAAGCGTCGGCAGGTGCACGTGATATAGCAGCATCCGTGTCCGATCACGATCGGAGCGTGTAGCAATCATACCAGTTGACGCGTTCATCCATCCAGTGACGATATCTGCTAAATGGTCTAATGAATCCGATTTCACTTCATACAGGTAATAGACAGAGTACCGGGCACGTGGCTTAGTCAGCGTCATCAGCAAATCACGAATCGGAAGTTTATCTTCAAATTCGTTGAGCCGAATGGGGTTTGGCGGATCTCCCATCGATTCCACTCACAATAACTACGAGCTGGAGCACCAATAAACCATGCCCGATACAGCATGGCTAGGTAATCATGATATCGCCATCCGACGTCAAAGTAAGTTCATATCCCTCGTATTGAAAATCAACCCTGCCGGTGAAAGAATCGTCTTCAAAAAGCATGTCAAGGGCAATCGGGTTTACACTTTCTCCTAACGGCGAAAGCTCCAGAGGATCCTGATCACTTACCCTGGCAAGTGCCAGAATAACAACTTCTGAGATCCCGTTGGCCGAGAGGTCATCAATTCGAATCGTGCAAGTCATTCAGACATACCATTGTTGGGGACCCGGATTTCTTTTTCCCTTAGCCATCGATCTAGTCCAAGCTGCTCAACCGGAACCGGAGCCCGACATCGCGACGGTCCGGATAGCCGGTGTCTGTCCGACGGGCCGGAAACTAACTGTACGGCAATCGGATTACGATTAGCAGATTTCAATTCAGTCGGAAATACCTGTTATATCCTTGATTGGCTTGTCAGGGCGTAGTCCGAGAAACACCGGCGCCCGAAGTTTACCGGAATCCGTGACTGATTGGTACTTCACTTGGACGACGAAGGGTTCGACAGCAGTATATGTTTCACCCACGTCCCCAGATGAGACTGGAAAATCGCGGATCGTCGTCATAGAATTGGAAATCGCTTCGAGTTGAGACTCGGAGAATCCAGATCCCACCCGACCAATATGACGCTCTCCGTCAGTCATCACAAGGGAACCGAATGTATCGGCCCGTCGGCCTTCACCGTCTGTATACCCCACGATGACAACATCGGTTACAGGAAATGCTTTAACCTTCCTCCAATGGTCCGATCGGGCTCCTCGGTTATACGGACTCGACCGCCGTTTGAGCATGATCCCTTCCTCTCCGACGCCGACAAGCTCGTCGTAGTAAGCTTGGAAGTTCTCTTCGCGCTGTTCGTCCATCGATATCGGGTCCTCCAGTGGGATAGTGGACTCGAGGATGGATCGCCGTCGTTCCAGAGGCTCTCGAGTACACCATTCACCGTCGACGACGAGGATATCGAACACGAAGTACAGCCCTTCGAGGTTTAGTTCTTTGATGCTTTGATTGGCCGTGTGAATAGGGGTGAAATGACTCGTACCTTTTTGAGTGAGGAACGTATACTCCCCGTCGAGGATGAGGCCATCAGGAAGCACGTCCTCGGCTTTCCTGGTGAGATCGACCAACGTTCCAGAACGTTCGACGTGACGGCGGGTGTAGAGCGAGACCTGATCGTCAAATTTCTGCAGGATGATTCGAGTACCATCTAGCTTCCTCTCTGCGAAAAATTCTGACTCGTCGACGGTCTCGAGGTCGCCATCAAACGTCGAAGCCAGCATAGGATCGATGGGACCCGGCCGAGGCTTCGCCTGCGTCTCTCCTTTGGACTTCTCAACGCCCTCTAACCGATTCCGAAGGGCTTCGAACTGCTCACGTTCACGTCGTCCGAGCTTCCGATTCATCTACTCGAACGGGGATTCCTGCTCGAGCGTGGGCGCTTGCTCGGCTTGGGCCTTTTCCTTTGCCTCGGCGGCCTCTTCCTCAGTTAGGATCGGCATAGTCTGTTCGGCTTCGATCTTGCTGTCCGTGACCCGGACGATGGCCGCGAAACGGTCTTCGTAGAAGTAAGGCGTGATGATTCCCCATTTCTTGTAGATAGACGGTTGCATCACGAAGGGAATCACCGGAGCTTCGTCGAATTCCCGGATGTGACTGGCGAGGTTGGAGATCTGGACGATGTCAGTGTTTTCCTCCCCCCAGAGCTCGTAGATGTTCTCGATCAGGTATTCGTCAATAGTGGCGACCGGAATCCAGGTCTCCGCCGTGACGGTACGGTCACCACCGATGGTCGGTTCGTGCTTTGAGAACGATTGCTCCTCGTCATCCTTCACGGCGAAGAGTTGGATGTCTTCTGAGGGAACTTCCTCGCCGTCTTCGTTCACCCACCGATATCCGTAACCCTCCTCCAATGTGTCGCCGGAGTCCTTATCGTACAGTTGACGGACGACGAGCGATCCGGATTTCTGGTCTCGTCGTATGATTTCAGGCTCTACCCCAAGTGTTTCTGGGGATAATTTCGCGGTCCGAACGTCGGCGTTGATTGCGAGGCCCTGGTGGTCAAGCTTCAGGCGGGTCTTGCGATGGGCCATGGTCCCTGATTCGGGGCTCATACGGGAAAGTTAGCCGTGGGTTTCCCGTCGCAAACTTGTTGGCATCCGAAGGTGCTTAGAGTCGAATTACTCGACGCCCGTCTTCAGCTCGTCACAGAAGTCCGGGTATTCGGGCAGCTGTTCACCAGTTCATAGAAGACCCGCGACCGGAGGTTTTCGGTCAGTATGATGTGATGCTCCGTGAGGGCGGGCGGTATGTCGCCCAGCTCCCAGCGCGCACGGACGCCCGAAGTAACGTGGACCAGCACGAGCGGCAGTCCGCTCCCGGTTCGTTCGTAGGCGATGGGCGTCCCGGCCGCCGAGGTGACCGTTTCCTTGATTCTTCAACGGTACGAGGACGCTGTCAGACGAATCTACTTTGCTGCATAATTGTCCCTTGCCTATAGACTCTGGGCAATGGGAACTGAACGTTCACTAGCGGTAATCAGTGGCTGGGCTCGATTGTGTATCCTTACGACGAAGACTGGCCGGTAGTGGCTCGATAGCT
>CAZKGF010000033.1:0-6673 GCA_964552115.1 uncultured Halobacteriales archaeon | reverse complement strand
TGGGCTCGATTGTGTATCCTTACGACGAAGACTGGCCGGTAGTGGCTCGATAGCTCATCTGACGGAACTTTTTCTCCCTTGACGGCTACGGGGACATCATGTCCTCAATGCGGTCCATGAGCCGACTTCCCGTCAGATGTTCCAACTTCTGGTGCAGCCGTGCTTGTTCGAAATAGCTCGCGAAAGCTAGGAAGGTGGGGGGCCAAAGTCCGATGAAAATGCCTCGTTCACGGTCCCCCTGAACGAAGAACATGTACCACGAGAGAAGAACAGATGCGGCGGCGGCTACGACCGCGGGATGCATGCCTGATCGGGCTGCTGCGTCGACCGTCTCTTGGTGGCTTTCTCGTGCCATCAATTTGGGGGAACGGTCGGCTCGCTCATTGTAAATGGGGCGCTAAAGAAGAAATGGTGGCTTAGACGAGAACGACGCCGACAGACCCGACGCTGTTCCTCTTGGCCCCGTTTCGGCCCGTGTGCCTCAGCACGGAGAATAAGCAGATTCTACCTAATAATCGAAAACGCGAACCAATTACCCCGAAGGATGCCGCCCAACGAGTGTTTGGGGCACAAGGAGCTCCGTTGAACAGTGCCGCTCACTCGACGGCGATCCGGTCATCGCCGAGTTCATCGGGATTTTCGACCTCCCACGAAAGTTCGAATTCGATCTCTTGATGGACATTGGAACTGAGCATCGGCGATCGAGATTCGATTTCGATGTCGAAGTCTACAGTCTCTGGGACGGTCACCGTTGCCGAGTCGCCACCGACGATGAGCGTGATCCGCTTTGGGCCGAGCGAGCCGTCGTCAGTGAACTCCTCTCCGTGCGCTTCTCGACCTTGCTCGCGGTCGAACACACCGTCATCGATTTCACCAGCAAACTCTCGGAGGAAGAGTGCCACCTCGCCGCGCGTTAGTTCACCCTCGGATTCGAGTTCTACCATACGAATTGTTATTCGTGCTTGGCCATGATGACAGTGCTTGAAAGTGCAAGCAGATCGCCGGTTTCGCCAACCTCCACCGGGGGCCCTCAACCGTCAACTGGTTCGGTCGATCGTGATTCGGCCCTGCAGATCGCGCTGTGAGGGTGGACTGATCGTGATATCCGCTGCTTCGAGCTCCGACTTCACGGCTCGGGCATACGCCGACCGGACGTCGAGGACGTCGCGGCGGTCTGGCGCCTCGATCCAGTAGTGGACGCGGATGATGACCGCCTCCTCCCCTAACTCATCGATGTAGGCGCGTGGCGCTGGTTCCGGGAGTACCCTCACTAGACCTATCGCGGCCGCTTCTAACCGGGCCATTGCCTCGTCCACGTCGTCCTCGTAGGCGAGACCGATGTGTTCGATGATGCGATAATCGCCGCGTCCGAACGGCATCGTGACGGGCTCGTTCGTCAAGACCGTGTTCGGGATGGTTACGAGCTCACCGTTCTGGGTCTGCACACGGGTGACTCGGAGGGTGATCGACTGAACGATTCCCGCACCCCCCGACCACTCGATG
This sequence comes from uncultured Halobacteriales archaeon, assembly GCA_964552115.1. GTDB lineage: Archaea > Halobacteriota > Halobacteria > Halobacteriales > Haloarculaceae > CAZKGF01. Next base: position 5,170 of record CAZKGF010000033.1, on the reverse strand, counting down.
AAGTCGCCCACATTAAACTCGGAGTCGAACACCAGTGCGACTCCGCTGACGATCGAGCCGATGACCTCCTGGGCCGCGACCCCGATGGCTAGCGTCGCGGCTCCGATGACGAGGGCGGACGTGCTGAGGATGTGGCCATAGCCGGCTACGCCCGCCCCGACGAAGACCCCGACGCCGAGCACGAGCAGACGCACGTATCTCCGAATCGCATCCTGGAGTGTGGGATTGTTGCGGTTTCGGCGACGGAGCAGCCGAATGAGGGCGGGTTCGACGAAGATACGACTCAGGAGAACGACGGCGAAGAATCCCGCGAAGAACCATCCCGCGCGGAGGAGGAGGGGCCAGTAGTCGACCAGCTCGTCCGGGCCAACGCCGGGCGGCGGCGAATCGGTTTGGAGCAATAGCGTGGCCCCGGCTGAAAGCGGAGCCGCGACGCCGAACGTGTACGACCGGTGATCCAAAGACGAACCGTGTCGAGCCCGAGAGGACGCGTCTAGTGGCCCGTTCAACTCACTCGTTGAACCCCTCACGGGGGTGACGGAGTGCTGTTCGATGAACGTCCAGTCATGTCGTTCTTGGTCCCGATAGGGTCGATTTCACTACACCCCTATCTTGTTATTTGCAACTTTATGCTCCAGTGGCCACTGGGCACCGGATTCAGCGGCCCGGCGTCGGCGCTTGCCCGTCCGGTCTGTCCCGCAGCCGATCGGGCGGCTCGCCGTAAGCGGATAATAACTACCCTTCGAGTCAGTAATACATGTTATGGCACTCGTCGACTCGGTCATCGTGTTCGTGGTGAGTCTGTTGGTCGGCGCGCTCGGTATCTACCTCGCCGCGCGTATCATCACCGACTATGACGATTACACCTACGCCATCGTAACGGCCTTGCTGGGGGCGATTATCTGGGCGGTCGCCGGGTTGCTGTTCGGGTGGATACCCCTCCTCGGCCCCATCCTTGTTCTGATCGCCTACGTGGCGGTCATCAACTACCGGTATCCGGGGGGCTGGGGCAATGCGATCATGATCTCCCTGATCGCCTGGCTCGCATCCTTCGCCGTCCTGTATGTCCTCGCGTTCTTCGGCATCGGGGCGTTCGAGGCCATCGGAGTCCCGGGCACCTAGGGGTCAGACGAGCGGTATCGACCGTCAGTCAGCGCTGAAACCAACGATCGGTGGCCATCCACATGGGCGGGAACGAACCACGCGAGACCCTCATCATCCTGAATCCGACGAGCGCCAGCGGCGAACTCGCCGACGCTATTCGCGATCGCGCCGAACTCGCGGGGTACGCGCTCGAACAGACCGAAGCAGCGGGTGACGCAATCAGGCTCGCTCGCGACGCTGCCGGACGCGTCGCAACCGTCGTCGCCGCCGGTGGCGATGGAACGGTAAACGAGGTCATCCAGGGGATCGACCAGGCGAACGCGTTCGACGACCTAACGCTCGGCGTCCTCCCGGCCGGCACGGGCAATAATTTCGCGACGAATATCGGGATCCCAGACATCGATACCTGCTTTACGGCGTTGGACGACGGTGAGCGCCGGAACATCGACCTCGGCCGGGCTGACGGACGCCCATTCGTCAACTCTTGCATCGCCGGACTGACCGCAGAGTCAAGCAGTAAGACGTCTCGGGAGCTGAAAAACCGACTCGGCGTGTTGGCATACGTGATCACCACCCTCCGATCCGTGTCGGATTTCGAATCCCTCCGCCTCACGGTAGATGTCGAAGATGGAGAGACCGCGTCGACGGCGTTCGCCGGGGAGGCACTCGGCGTTCTAGTCGGGAATGGTCGGCGATTCTCGACGCGAGGCGGTGGTCAGGCCGACATGGAGGATGGACTGCTCGACGTGACGGTCATCGAAGACGTATCGACCTTCGACTTGATGAGTAAGACACTCATCGATCAGCTCCTCGAACGAGATTCCCCACATCTCGTTCGGGTGCAGTCACCCGCCCTGACGATCAAAATTCACCATCCGGAGACGATTCGGTTCAGCCTCGATGGGGAGATCGTCCAGCAGCAGACGCTGACAATCGGCCTTCGTCCGAGGAGGCTCTCCCTCGTGGTCGGACCCACCTACGATCCGAATCCGAATTGAACATGCGAGCGCCCGCTACTTCCAGGTCGAGGTGGGTTGCAGCATTCTTCGGTAGGGGGGCGACATGTTCGCCGTAGACCTGCACACGCACACGCGGTTCTTTCATGGCTTCGAAGCCCGGCCGACACGATTTGACCCGATCGGGGCGGAACTGCTGGCGCGGTTCGCTCGATGGCGAGGGTTGGATGGCGTGGCCGTGACTAACCACGACTACTATGCCGATTTCGACACCGAACACAGGCCGTTCCGGATGATTCCAGGGGTGGAGGTCACCACGACTGCGGGGCACGCGCTGGTGGTGGGCCCGCATCCCCCTTCTCGGACGGTTCCCGGAAAGCTAACCCCCCAGGAGGTGGTGACGCTGGCTCACGATGCAGGCTGTGCGGCGATCATCGCTCACCCGTACCGCCGAAGCAGTATCCACGAAAGTGAAGCGTGCTTCGATGCCGTCGAAATCAACGGCAAACATCCCCAGGAAATCGATCGCGTTCGAGAACTCGCTGAACGGCTTGATCTCCCGATAGTGGGCGGGAGCGATGCCCACTTCCCGTTCGAGGTTGGGCGGACGTTCACCGCGTTCGAGACGGCTTCCTTGACCCCTGCATCGATCGCCGCTGAGATCCGAGAAGGGCGAGTCGAACCGCGTATCCGCACGAGCTACCCGAATCGGCTCGTCCGGAAATGGTATCGGTTCGTTCACAAGTACCTTCGGTAACAATCGTTGGGAGGGTCGAATATGAAATGATAGAAGTCAAAATATCGATAATATGGATGTTCATTAAAATCTCAAGACATCGTACATTCAAACGGGTTCCCAACCGCCGAACACGTGGCGAAACCTGAGGCTCCCTCCCAAACGATCCAGCCTGAACCCACGCGCCAAGCCGATGCCTACTCGATGTCCAATGGGGCTCTACATCCGCCGCGATCGACGTCGACAAATTACGTGCGTAACGTTCCCGCTCGATGAGCAATGATATCAATAAAAATTAGTATATGGTGATTAGAAATAAAACGTTCGCACCGCTATTAATCTAATCTTTTGGCCGGCTTTCGGAACCGTTCCACCGTCGTCAATACGGCGAGCCGAGCTGTTTTCCGTCCAGTCGCCCGGCGCGTCCTCACCGAGAGACCTACCGCAAAATCAAAAACCGTCAACCCCCATTGATCGGTATGGTGGGGTAACTTCGGCTTACTATCGGTGGACTCCCTATTCGAACGGTTCGCTCGTTGGTGGAGCGACGGGGAGAAGCAATGCTTCAAGACCACCGTGACTAACGGGCTCACGGTGGGTAGCGCACCATAACAGTGGCGGCAACGTCACCGTCCGTGAGTAGCCACGTTATTACAATTGTGGCGTCGGTCGGGCCAAACCCATGGGGACCGTCGTAGACGCCACGATACGGAGTGAGCAGTTCGTGTTGGCCGACACCTTGGATCGGCTTCCATCAGCCGAGTTCGAAGCACTCCCGTTCTGCAGCCCGGATGACGCCACCTCGATGCCGTTCATCCGAGTCGATGCGCCGGCGTCGGTAGCACTGGAGGCCGTGCTCTCGGCCGACCCCACCACCCAGAGCGTTGAACTCCTGTCGTGTAAGGACCGCGTGCGCGTGTTACGGATCGGCTGGCGATCGGCCGGCCCCACCGTGGTGGGCGCGCTGGTGACGAATGGAGTCATCGTGAAGGCCCGGGGCCACGACGACCGTTGGTCGTTTCGGCTGCTCTTCACGGACCGCGACGACGTTTCTACCACCGTCGATGCCTGCCGGGAGCTCGAGATCGACCTCACGATTTCGCGCGTGGTGTGCGACACCGAGGCCGTGAGCCGGAATGACGATATCCTCTCCGAGAAGCAGTTTCAGGCCCTCAGCTTGGCGTTCGACCGGGGCTATTTCGACGTCCCCCGGCGAATAACGCTGGAACACCTCGCCGAGGAGGTCGGCGTGTCGCACCAGGCCCTCTCCGAACGGCTCCGCCGGGGCAACCAGGCGGTGCTCTCCGCGTTCCTCCGGGACGGGAACGGCTCCATCCCGCACCTCGGCCAGGTGATGTCGGCGGTCCAGGATGACATCGGCCGACGACACACGCTCCGCCAGAGCCCCTGACGACGCCACCACCCGACCGGGCCGGGGCGGCCGACCCGCGCCTTTCGTTCGCAAGGCCACTCTCTTTGCCGCCAGGCGGTCTAGTCCCGATTCGCCATGCATCGCCCCATCCTTCTCCAGCTCGATGTCCCGACGTACGTCGAGGGGACCATCGTGTCGATCGTCACGTTCCTCCCAAAACTCGTCGGCGCCATCATCGTCCTCCTGATCGGCTGGTTCGTCGGCCTCGCTACCGCACGATTTGTTAGGGCTGTCGCCGACAGGATCGACCTCGACCGGGCCGTCCTCGAGACGCCAATCGGTCGCATCCTCGGCGGTACAGAGCAGTCCGTCTCCAGGGCCTTCGGGACCCTGGCCAAATGGTTCGTCTACGCCGTCGCCATCCTGGCGGCGTCGAACGTCCTCGCCATCCCTCTGCTCTCTCAGTGGATTGCGACCGCCGTCTCGTACCTTCCGGCGTTCGTCGCCGGCCTCTTCGTGATAGTCTTTGGCTTCGTGATCGCGGACTTCATCGGCGACGCGATTCAGCGGACCCGAGCCGCGACGCAGACCGCGTACACGGCGTGGTTCGCCGCCGGGGCCCGCCTGTTCCTGTACTTCACGGCCATCGTCATCGGTTTGGACACGATGGGTATCGACGTCGAGATCCTGCTCGTCTTCGCCAATGCCTTCGCCTGGGGGCTGGCCGCCGCCATCGCCATCGGGATCGGCCTCGCCCTCGGCTGGGGTGGCCACCACTACGTTCAGGATAACATCGAGGGCTGGATGGGGCGGATGTCGACAGCGTCCCCGCAGCCCAGAGGATCGCCCCAGGCGGACGGCGGGGAGTCACCGTCAACAGAGGATTGAGCGCGACTTCGCCCGTGTCGACTCGACGGCCGGCCGGACTCCGGAGCGGCCGTCAGGTGGGGCCGCCTCCCGCGGCTCCGACCGACCGACGTCACGCCTGCTCCGCGTGGAAGA
>CAZKGF010000032.1:0-13773 GCA_964552115.1 uncultured Halobacteriales archaeon | reverse complement strand
GGAGAGAACTCGTCTGTCCGCTGTATCGCCCTAACCCATAGTGGTAACTTCTTCGGCGCCGGGGCCGACCTGACGCAGTTCGAGGGGGACGCCCGAGACGCTCCGGAGTTGCGGTCATTGGCGAGTCGGCTGCACGACGCCATCGTTCAGTTTCACCAGGCCGAAACGCCGATCGTTGGGGCGGTCGACGGAGTTGCAGCGGGCGCCGGATTCAGTCTGGCTCTTATGCCTGACCTCCTTTTGGTTAGCGACCAGGCCAGATTGGAGTACGCCTATCCCCGCATCGGGTTGACTGGCGATGGGGGTGCGACATTCTACCTCCCCAGATTAGTCGGCCTACGGGCCGCCAAAGAGATCGTATTACGGGACGAACCGATCGGGCCCGAGGAGGCTGTCGACCTGGGGCTGGCCAACTCGGTCGTCTCGAGTGCCGATATCGAGGAGCGCCTCCGATCACTCACGGCGGACCTTGCAAAAGGACCGACACGCGCGCTCGGAATGACCACGAGATTACTGGACGAAAGTTTCGACAGAGGCATCGAGGCACAACTCGCCGCAGAAACCGAAAATATGGCCGCCGCCGCGAATACCGACGACTTCAGCCGAGGGGTGACGGCGTTCTTCAGCGATGACGAACCCGAATTCACAGGAGAGTAACCAGCCCGAGGCCCTTATTGGCGATCGGGCGACAGAGACTGTATGCAGGAGACGCGACGCCGGATTCTCTCAGCGATCGCAGACGGCCCTGTTTCGGGTCCGGACCTCGCAACAGCTCTCTCACTGTCTCGGGCGGCTGTCTGGAAACACGTAGAGACACTTCGCGAGGCCGGCTTCGAGATCGAGAGCGGGCCCGAAGGCTACGAGTTGGAGACCGTCCCCGAATACGGTGGCCCCGCAGTCGAGTTCGGACTCGAGGCGCCGTATTCCGTGGAGTATCACGAGCAGATCCCGAGTACGAACGACCGAGCCCGTGACTTGGCGGCCGAAGGAGCGACGAACATGGTGGTCCTCGCAGACGAGCAGACGGGTGGACGGGGGCGCCTAAACCGCACCTGGTCGTCACCGAGCGGGGGGATCTGGCTCTCATTCCTTTTCCGACCGGAGATTCCACCTGCCAGGGTATCATTGCTGACGCTGGCCGCCGGCGTCGCTACGGCCGAGACGATCAACGACTTCGGGGTTCAGGGGTCGATCAAGTGGCCGAATGACGTGCTCGTCGGAGGCCAAAAAATCGCGGGCATCCTCACGGAGATGGAGGGAGAGGCGGACAAAGTCACTTGGGTGGTGATCGGCGTCGGCCTCAACGCAAACATCGACCCCGACCGGCTCCCCGACGAGCAGGCGACCAGCCTCCAGGCGGAGCGGGGGACACCAGTCGACCGCCGATCCGTAACCCAGGGTCTCATCGAGTCTGTAGACCGACTTCGAGCCGATCCGGACAAGATTCTCCCAGCGTGGCGTGAGCAAACGTCGACGCTCGGTCGCGAGGTCCGCGTATCGACGCCGAATACCACACACCGGGGGATGGCGACAGACGTCACGGAGACAGGAGCGCTAGTCATCCAGACCGAAGACGGGCAAGTCGAGGTGACAGCCGGTGATTGTGAGCACCTCCGACCGACGGGAGACTGACGCGATTGCTCAGTGTACGTCTATCCGGTCGGGCCGACGCGGACGGTCAATACCGGGACGGGGGACTGGCGCACCACTCGCTCGGCTACACTCCCCAGCAACCATCGTTGGACACCCGCTCGGCCGTGAGTCCCCATCACGACGATATCGATTTCGTCGGAGTCCGCCGCGGCCAATATTTCACTGACGGGTGAGCCCTCCCGAAGTTCCGTCTCGAGCGGGATATCACCCACCCGGCCTCGGACCGTCTCCAGAGCAGTCTGCCCTTCCTCTCGAAGCGATTCCAAGACCCCTTCCCACGAGGTTTCCATGGGAAGATCGGCAAGCGAGGCGGTATCCACGACGTACATCGCGCGGATCGAGGCCCCGTGAATCCGAGCGAGGTCGACGGCGTGATCGATGACCCGTTCCATCCCTGCAGAGCCATCCGTCGGGAGCAAAATGCGATCGTACATGGTACCCCTTGGCACGGGAGGCACTTAGCCTTCCGTCGGCCTGTCCACGCCACCCGCACGGATGACTTCCGAAACGTCCGCAATTCCGGCTCGTCGAACGATCGCTCGGACGACGTTCCGGGCGCCGGAGAGATTGTGGGAACCACCGTCTAACACGATCATGTTAGCGGGCCGACCTTCGGCGATAATACCGTCGTCCCGGCCGGCCAGTTCGGCTCCATTGACGGTCGCCATCCGAAGCACTTCGGTGACGGTCGCATCCGTCAGTTTCGCAGCAAACTCCATTTCGCGAAACATCGACGGACTGTTCAACATGACGTTGTCCGTCCCCAATGCGACGGTAGTCCGATCGAGAAGGTCCCGTGCAGGTGGAACCCCTGCGCCGGTGACTAGGTTCGACCGCGGACACAAGACCACCGGTGTCCGGCTGTCGGCAATTCGTTCCAGGTGAAGCTCCGTCGGATGTACGACGTGTACCAGGAAATCCGGGTCGAGATCAAGGGCTGCGTTCAAATCACTGCTGTCACCTTCACCTGCGTGAATACCGAATAGTTTGCCTGCTCGTGCAGTCGCGTTTCGCTCGTGGCCGAACTCGGCATCATTTGCCCCGCTGGCCCCAAATCCATCGCTGAGTTCCATCGCCTCGATAGACTCTCTACCGAGGATTACAGGATCGATTGGGAGTCCTTCTGCAGCCTCCGCGAGTGCGTGAACCCCCTGGACACCCCCTTCCCGAAAATCTAGACAGCTCAGCGTCCCACTCTCGGCCATAAACTGCAACGAATCCCGCATCGCTTTGACTTTCTCCCGTCGATCTGTCTCGGCCAGTAGCCGGTGTTTGAGGCCGTCCGGTGGTGCAACCAGTTCCTCTAGGGTCAACCCCCCACCCGCCTCCTTGGCGATTGAGTCGCCAAGGTGGGTGTGGGCATTGACGAACGTCGGAAAGATTATGTCCTCACTCCGAGCCGACCCCTGTTCGACAGCGGAAATCACCCCATCGTCCACGACAACTCGGCCTTCGATGGGCTCTAGTTCCCGCCCCCGGACGACTGTCCCCTCCAGAATCATCTAGGTAGTCGAATCAGTGCCACGTACTCCAAGCCATCGGTCCTCCCCTTCACGGCGAGGAACTGGTTTCCGACGTTGAGTGGATTTGGATATCAGCTGGAAAACACAGCCAATGGTGAACCTATTCGACAAATCCACAGAGGGGACTACTCCATCCAGTAGAGAGCAGCTCGACTGCAAAGTCTACAATCATCCACGACGTCGGACCGAATGTTATTCGAAATCCTGGAGGGTGGCGTTAATCCCTTGCCTGACATCCCGGACGAGATCGCCGTCGAGATCTAACCCCAACGTCCTGATGGCGGCGTCACCGACCTGATCGGTAACTGACGGCGGTGCGTAGACGCCAAAGCGCCACTGGTCACGTTGTGCGGTTCGAAGAGCAGCCACCAACGTTGATTGTTCGTCTAACCGCCTGATCTCACCGCCGACCAGAACCCGGGACGTGGACTCTGGTATCTCTGGCTCCCCTGGGATGTCGACGATGACCGATTCACGATCGACGCCGGCCGAATCGGCGATTTCCTGTTCGATATCGATGAGTTCCGCCCGTGAAACGGACAGGCGGTCCGATGGGACGGCACCCATTTCGGCCCACACGGATCGCTTATACAGCGAGCGATGGTCGAGTCGTCTCGCGTACCCACTGGTGGCTTCACACTCCCGAAGAGCGACGAGAAAACCGGCATCGTCCACGGTCCGTAGCCACTCTGGGTCACGATCAGTTCGGTCCAACAGAGTCTCAGCGCCCCGGCGAAGCATCGATTTCGCAATCCGAGCAACGTGATGTCTGTAGACAGTCGGATTCATCAGGGCCCGCGCCAGTAACAGGCTCTCGGCACTCTGGACGTTGTTTTCATCGAGCACTAACTCACCGTTTACGTATCGCAGTTGTCTGACCAAGCGTTCGTGATCGATCGTTCCGTAGGGAACGCCTGTGTGGTGGGCGTCCCGAACCAGATAGTCCATACGGTCGACATCCAGTTCTCCGGAGACGAGTTGGCCGAGTTCGCCCTCCCCAGCAACCAATTTGCCGACACGATCCGGATTGAGTCCGTGCTCACTGAGTACACGAGCGATCTCGCCGCGCTCGAGCAAATCGCCAACCTCATCGTGGCTCTTGCCCGTGTGGCGCTCCACGACGCGTTCGAGATTGTGACTGTAAGGCGCGTGGCCTACGTCGTGGAGGAGTGCCGCAGCGCGGACCCGTCGGGCCCGTTGACCTCGAATTCCAAGATGTGCCAGCGCTCGATCGGCTAAATGATAGACGCCGAGGCTGTGTTCGAACCGCGTGTGGTTGGCCGACGGATAGACGAGCGTCGCCGTCCCGAGTTGGGAGACGCGTCGGAGGCGCTGCACAGGGGGTGTATCCAGTAGGTCCCGGGCGACGCCTTCCACAGAGATGTGATCATGAACGCTATCCTTGATCGTCTTACCCTCGGACCGCTCGGCGGTGCTCACGAGTGCCACCACTCCCGCACACGTCGCCAGTCGAATCGGGCCAGAGACTCGATACAGAGCGGTGACGCAGCCAACAATCTGTCCGGGAATCGGTGCGAAGCCTTCATTACCCCGAAATTTGGCGCGACCGACCAAAAGAGTCCGCCCCTCGCCCGGCTGGAGAGAGCCATCCTTTTTTGATCCCCAATCGTCTGCCAGCCATGGTCACCTTCCTTTCAGGGGGGACCGGAACACCCAAACTTCTCTCCGGTGCCCACGGTGCCTTCGATCCCGAAAATATCACCGTGATCGGCAACACGGGAGACGATATCGAGTTGGCGGGTCACCTCGTCTGTCCGGACCTGGACACCGTCCTCTTCCTCGGGGGGGACATCCTCGATCGCGATACCTGGTGGGGGATCGACGGTGACACCGCAACCACACACGACGAACTTCATCGATTGGCCGATGTGGCGGGTCTGGACGTAGGCCCTCGATATCTGCCGGCGGCTCGCCAAACGTCGGGACGTAAGATCGCCCGTTGGCGGCGGTTTTCGGGAGTTGCCGAATTCATGCACATCGGTGACCGAGACAGAGCAATCCACCTCACCCGCACCGGACTCCTCGATGAAGGACATTCATTGACTGCCGTGACCCAACGGTTGGCAACAGCCTTCGATCTCGACTGGGAGCTTCTACCAGTCAGCGACGATCCGATCGCGACAATGGTCGAAACCGATCGCGGAGACCTCCATTTCCAGTCATTTTGGGTTGGCCATGGCGGCGAGCCTGCAGTGAACAATGTCGAATTTCGAGGAACGGACGTGGCGTCAGCAACCGCGCCTGTCCGAGAGGCGTTGACCGATCCGGTCGTCATAGGTCCCTCGAATCCGGTCACGAGCATCGGCCCGATGATGGCCCTCGACGATGTCCAAGCACGGTTAGAAGCTACACCGGTTGTCGCAGTCTCACCGTTCGTCGAGGACCGGCTGTTCTCCGGCCCCGCCGACAAACTCATGGCTGCCATCGGGAGAGAGCCACATGCACGCGGTGTCGCCGCTTCGTATCCGTTCGCAGATGCGTTCGTTTTGGATGACGAGGATGGCACCGACCTCGACCGGCCGGTCGTCAGGACTGACACCCGGATCGATGATACCCAGGATGCCCAGCGAGTCGCCACAGCGGTCAGGACCGCACTGGATACGGTCTCGTAACAGAACCGCTTTTCACCGGCCGGGGTCCTAGTCGATCCTATGTCACCGTTTCGGCCGCGGGTGGCGTTGGCCAGCCTCAGCGGCCGGTCGGACGCGAGTTGGGCCAGCGCTGTCGCCGAGCATGTCGGTGCGGCTTTCCTCGGTGGGATAGCTATCGACGACCCAACGCGGGCCGCTGCCAGGCAACTGGCCGACCGCGACCGAACCGAGTTTCTCCCCACCGATCCGGTGGACTTCATCGATAGACAACTGCGGGCACTCGCGCCCGTCTCGCTTCGGCCAGGAATGAACGTTCGCGCCGTCAGCCCCGAGCGACTCGCAGCGGCGGCCCGAGTCTGTGCACGCCACGACGCAATCCTCGAACTCAACGCTCATTGTCGCCAAGCCGAGATGTGCGCCGCTGGCGGGGGAGAAGCGCTTCTTGCGGACACAGAACGGAGTCGTGAGTTAGTAGAGAGTGCAGCGAGCACTGGCGCGACGGTCAGTGTCAAGGTTCGAACCGAGGTTGCCGGCGTCGATCTACCCTCGCTGGCAGCCGAACTCGAGGCCGCGGGGGCCGACATCATTCACATCGACGCTATGGATTCAGAGCACGCAGTCACAACCGTCGTCGACCGTCTCAGTACCACAGCGGTTATCGCCAACAACGGGGTCCGAGACCGCTCGACCACGCACGAATATTTGGACTATGGAGCTGACGCAGTGAGCGTCGGCCGGGCGAGTGACGATCCGACCGTCTTGGGCACGGTACGACGGGCGACGGGGGAATGGTTTGTCGAACAAACCGGGACGAACGGCGGTGAGTGGGATCCAGGACCCACGGAGGCGTAACCGTGCGGGGCCCGGCGGAAAACGCAGAGTTGGCGTTGTTACTCGAGGTCGCCGGGACCCCCAAACCAGGTAATGTTGATCGGGAACACGAGTATGCGGACCTCCGGTTCGAACATTTTCTGGCGGGTGCAGTTGGCGCTACGAAGGGATTCCAGGCGGCCGCGGCGGGTGCATCTCTCGGTCGAGCATTCGAAACTGCGATCGAGGGAATGGCTGAACAGTCTGGCGGCAATACACAGTTCGGTGCCATCCTCCTGTTGACGCCACTCGTCCGGGCAGCGGGCCAGGCTGCCCTGTCGCCAGCCGAGGCAGACCGAGTGGTCGCTGAAAGCTCGGTCGCCGATGCGCTCGGGTTTTATCGAGCCTTTGATCACGTGTCCGTCAGCGTCAGCGAGCCACCTGAGGGCTGGGAGCCCTTAGACGTCCGCCGGGGGAGCAACGCCGAATCGGCCATCAGAGATCGCGACATCAGCTTGGCAGATGTCATGACCCGGAGTGCTGACCGTGATGGGATCGCTGCTGAGTTGGTTGGGGGATTCGAGCGGACGTTCGACGCCGCGGACCGTCTCGCCGAACTGTCCGGGCCCGTCACCGATCGGGCGGCTACGGTCTATCTCGAACTTCTTGCCGCCGAACCGGACACGTTCGTCCGAATACAACACGGCCCAACAGTCGCTGCTACCGTCCGGGACAGAGCCGAGGAGGCGCTTTCCGGAGACGTGGCTCCCGACGATCTCGCGACCGAATTCGTCGACCAAGACATCAACCCTGGGATGACGGCCGACATCGTGGCCGGGGCATTGTTCGTCGCCTTAGAGCGGGAACTGGAGGTGTGACGTGACGACTGCGTCCGATTGGCCCGTCGAGCTTCGGGGTGTCCTCGAGACGGTTGTCGCCACCGAAGAGCCAGCCGGCACCTGGAATATTGCGGCGTTGGGTGTCCACGCTCCGACAGCTACGGAGCCCCCCTGGGCCAGGACGTGGGGACGAACGCGAACGCGACGCAATTTCACCCAACGTGGCCATGGGGTAATCCAGTTCGTCGACGACCCGGTCGCATTCGTGGAGGCGGCGCTGTCGGTCTGGGAGCAATCCGATGCCGTGGTCAAGGACGCATCTGGATGGGTCGCCGTCGAAACGAGACGCTTTGATAGCGGCACCGAAGCTGGCACTGACTACGTTGACTGGCGCCTGGAAGCTACCGAATCGTCTGTCATTAACCGAACCGTCCCGACCTACAATCGGGGTGAGGCGGCCGTAATCGAAGCCAGCGTGCACGCTTCACGTCTCGGCATCAGGGCTGGCGACGATCACGACCGACGACGTCGGCTAGACGAGCTTGCAGAGGTGATCCAGACGTGCGGTGGCGAACGGGCCGTGACAGCCCTCGAACGGTTGATTACTCTGAGTGAATACGACGGCCCCTGAGCCGAGAGATCCACGAATCACTATCACCGTCGTTTCGAACCTTTTTAGAGGGTAACAGGGCTATCATGAGTACCGATGCCCATCATGCCCGCCTACGTGAAGAAGACGGCCGCACTGCTCATGGAGCGGTATCCGGACGCCTGGAGCCGCGATTTCGAGCACAACAAAGAACTCGTCGAGGAGTTGACCAACATCGAATCGAAAAGCGTCAGAAACCGGATCGCCGGATACGTCACCCGAAAACAGAGCAGTCCGGTCGAGGCCTGACGGCACAGATCGCCAGGCGTAGGCGGTATTTTCCAAACTGTTTTGACCACCGCTTGCCGTAGGTCTCTCCATGTCAGTACCTGTCGGGATCTGTGGGGCGACCGGAGCAGTCGGACAGCGCCTCGTTCAACTTCTCGATCCCCACCCGGACTTCGATCTCGTTGCACTCACCGCCAGTGAAAACAGCGCGGGGCGGACCTATCGGGACGCCGCCAAGTGGCGGATCAACGAACCGATTCCCGACGAAATTGCAGACCTTGAGGTGCTCCCGACCGATCCAACCGCAATCCCGAACGAAGTCGCCCTCATCTTCTCCTCGCTTCCATCCGCTGTGGGCGAAGCCGTCGAGCCCGGCCTATGCGAGGCTGGCTTCGTAGTCTCGTCGAACTCCTCGAATCACCGGCGTGCTGACGATGTTCCCCTGACGATCCCGGAGGTGAACGGGGATCACATCGACCTGTTAGAGGTCCAGCGAGACGAGCGCGACTGGGATGGGGCCTTGATCAAAAATCCCAACTGTTCGACCATTACGATGGTCCCCCCGCTGGCGGCCATCGACGACGCCGCAGGACTCGAGCGCGTGTCTGTAGCCACTCTCCAGGCTGTCTCGGGGGCGGGATACTCCGGCGTCACGTCGATGGAAATCATCGATAACGCGATCCCCCATATCGGCGGTGAGGAACAGAAGATGGAGGCCGAATCACGGAAACTTCTTGGCTCGTTCGACGGCACAGAGGTGACCTGGCATGACGCCCAGGTAAATGCCTCCTGCAACCGGATTCCAACTCTCGACGGTCACCTCGAGAACGTGTGGGCAGACACGAGCGATCGCCTTGATCCCGCTGGTGCGGCAACCGCGATGGCCGAGTATCCGTCGAGTAGCTTGCGTTCGTCTCCCGACCAACTCATCCACGTCTTCGACGAACCCGACCGCCCCCAGCCCCGACTGGATCGGGACCGGGACGGTGGAATGGCCGTTAGTGCCGGAGGCCTGCGAGCCACCGAGGGGGGCATTCAATTCAACTGTCTAGCCCACAACACGCTTCGTGGCGCGGCCGGCGCCTCCGTCCTCAACGGCGAATTGCTTCTCGACCGCGGTTACCTCTAGGCGATAGCAGGCTATTTGACCGGTGGGCCAGAGGGAAGCGACATGGAGCGGGTTGACGTGGTCGTCGTCGGCGGTGGCCCGGCTGGAACCTCGGCGTCCCGGGCCGCGGCGGCGGCGGGAGCGGATGTCGTCTGTCTGGAGCGGGGCGTGCCGCGTACTGATCGGACAGAATTGGGCCCGGACTCCACCGACGCGGCCGGTATGCTGGATTACTGGCTGGAGATCATGGACGTCGATCCCGCAGATATCCCTGACGACGTCATACTCAGACGTCTTGACGGCGCCGAGTTTCACGGTCCCTCCCGGTCGTTCACGTTGCGTGGGACCGGGATGAACGCACGATACCCTCACTTTGGGTTTACCTTCCATCGTGCCAAGTTCGACGATTGGCTACGTACCGAAGCCGAGACAGCCGGCGTCGATTATCGCGTCGGAGAGAGTGTTACCGCGGTCGAGTCCGAGGTTTCCGCTCCGTCCCACACGGTAACGGTTGGCGGAGGCGAACAGATCGAAGCCGAAGCGCTCATCCTCGCGGACGGGCCACAGCGGACCGTCACGACGGGCGTGCTGGACCAATTTCTGCCCCCGGAGACGAGCGTTGCTGAACGCCTCGCCGCCCCACTGGCCAATCACATTGCATACCAGGAACACCGCCGGGTCCCCGAGGACATATACGAACCACACTTTCTGAAGTTCTGGTGGGGAGTGATGCCCGGACACACGGCCTACCCCTGGATTTTCCCGAACGATGGGGACGTGGCACGCATCGGGCTCACGATGCCGATCGGCCTCGACATCAACGACTACGACGCCAGTGAATGGGCCCTCCTCAGGGACGACGACGATCAAATTCCGACCGGAGCTGAATACATCCGTCGCTTGCTCGAACGGACCTATCCCAGCTACGACATCGACGACTTCCCACTGGTCGAAGGACGCGGTAAACGGGACGGAACCGAAACGTATCCGATCTCCTCGACACGACCGATCGAGTCGCCTACCGCGGCAAATGTCGCCGTCGTTGGTGGTGCCATGGGTGCGACATCGGCGTTTCACGAAGGCGGAGATCACGTGGCGGTTCGGACAGGATCGATTGCTGGTGCATTGGCAGCCCGGGGCCACCTCGATCGATACAATGGGGCATGGAAAGATGCAATTGGTCTCGAAGTCCTCCGGAACGTCACGCTTGCCGAGGTGGTCCGGGACTTTCGGCCCCGAGACTGGGATCGGGCGATCACAGCAGTCGACGTGATGACTGACAGGGCCCAGGCCAGTTGGCGTGGGTTGGTCCGCTCCGGGTTGACCGGCATGAAACTCTGGTGGGCGTACAAACGGACCAAGCGGTCACTTGCCGATGGGGCGTACGTTCAATTGACCGCGGACGAATACCAAATTTGATCGTGCCGAAGTGTTATTCTTGCCGAGGCCGTATCTGGACTTGCGTGTCCCAGTCCCCACCCGAGCGAACCTACTAGGGAGCAATGACCGGCGGAGAACCCGGACACGTGACAGACGACTGATCCGCCCGGCACAGGGTTTCCCGGCCGACATGGCACACCGCCGAGGATGACGCCGGCCGTTAGTGTTCCGGGCGTACATTTCATGACTACTGCAGATACGTCTCTAGCGAGTCGACGACTCGGACGACGAACTCGTCCGTGAGCAGGAGACCGTGGCAGTAAGGTACTTGCGGACCCCGGGTCTGCAAAACGCATGACCGTCGTAGTAATTTCGACTGGCGGAACCATCGCCTCCACGAGTGACGACGGGGATGATGGAGCGGCCCCCGACCTGACCGGCTCCGAACTCGTCGACGCAGTACCGGAATTAACCACGCTCACCGATATCCGGGTAGATGACTTCGCGAATATCCCGAGTCCCCACCTCTCACTCGATGATATGTACGCATTGACGGAATTGATTCGAGAGTACGATATGGACTCGGCCGTGGAAGGAATCGTGGTAACGCAAGGGACTGATGTCCTGGAGGAGTCAGCTCTGTTCGTCGATCTCTGTTATGACGGTGATACACCAGTGGTGTTCACTGGCGCCATGCGGCCATCCTCTACACCGAGCGCGGACGGACCGGGAAATCTCCTCGCAAGTGTCAGGACAGTACTCGACGAACAGTACCCTGAAGCCGGGGTGCTCGTCGTATTCAACGACAGAATTTACGACGCTCAGAGCGTGACAAAGGCACACTCGATGAACGTTGATTCGTTCCGATCCATCGAAGTTGGCCCGCTCGGGACACTTGACGAGGATCGCGTCCGATGGCATAGGCTTCGTCCGGGATCGCATACTACGTTCACACCTAGTAGGGGTTCACTCCAACGTGATGTGTGGGCAGTGATGGCGACGATGGACATGGTGCCTGCACAAATTCCGGAGCCAGAACAGGCCTCTGCACTCTGCCTCGGAGCCACAGGCGCAGGTCATATTCCCCCAGCCATCATCCCCCGCCTCGAATCCCTCCGGAGTCAAGGTGTGCCGATTGTTGCGACTACCCGTTGTCCAGCCGGACGATTGGCTGCCGATACGTACAATTTCGAGGGAAGCGAGGCCACCCTCCAACGACTCGGCTGTCATTATAGCGAGTTGCATCTGCAAAAGACGAGGATCAAAACCATACTTTCTGTGAGTGTAAACGGACTGGACGAGGCTTTCGATCGACCGTACTAGCAATAATACACGGTTTGTCCTCCTCTCTGAGTGCTGACCAACTCGGACTACCAACCCGCAATCTTCAGGGTAACGCAGACTGACGACTCCTAGAGTGAATCGGAACGACCGGTCGATTATCGGGCTCGTCATGATGGCCCACGCGATGGTGCACACGTACGAGCTCTCAATACCAATACTGGTGAGCATCTGGCTGACAGAATTTCCAGTAACAGAAGCCGATCTGGGACTACTCGTTACCGTCGGAATGGCGCTGTTTGGTATAGGAGCTCTTCCAGGTGGAATTCTCGCTGACCGGTTTGGTTCGAAGCGGTTGATTCTCGTCTGTCTCGCCGGGATGGGACTATCGTTAGCCATCCTCAGCGCGGCAAATTCGATCCCTCTCATCGCTGTATCGTTGGTCCTGTGGGGGGCAGCCGCCAGCGTCTATCACCCAGCAGGGCTCTCGCTGATAAGTAGGGGAGTTCAGCGTCGAGGAACAGGATTTGCCTTTCACGGCATGGCCGGCAACTTCGGAATCGCTGTCGGCCCACTGGTCACAACGATCCTCCTCATTTGGCTGGACTGGCAAACGGTTGTCTTGATCCTTGCCGTACCGGCGGGCGTCGCCGTCTTCATCGCCATTACGATATCTGTCGACGAACGCGCTGCCGTCTCGGCCGACGGTGGGTCAGATAAACCCAATCGTCGGATCGACTCGATAGCTGATTTCCTCGGCCAATCACGACACCTCTTTGCGAGTAGTGCGGCTCTGGTCTTCCTCATCGCGATCATGTCCGGCCTCTACTACCGGAGTGTCCTCACGTTCCTCCCCGAACTTCTCGGTGAATTTCCATCTCTCGCCCCGGTCGATGTGGGCCCATTAACGCTTGAAGCCGCCCGATATCTGTACGTGGCTCTCCTTATGGTCGGGATCGGGGGCCAGTACGTTGGCGGCCGACTGACGGATCGATGGCCAGTCGAGCGGGGTGTCATGATCGGATTCGCCGGTCTTGCGGCAATTGGCGTATTGTTTCTCCCGGTCGCAGAAACCGGCCTCTCCGGCCTCCTCTTGGCCAGTGCCGCGCTTGGCTTCACGCTGTTTTTGGTCCAACCGCTGTATCAAGCAGCTGTCGCGGAACACTCACCGGCCGATATCCGCGGTCTCTCCTACGGATATACGTACCTCAGCGTCTTCGGCATAGGTGCCCTCGGGGCAGTGATCGCTGGGACGATCTTGACCTATGCCACTCCTGGCATGCTCTTCGGAGTGATCGCGGTCTTTGCGCTCGTCGGATCCGGAACGGCATACGTCCTCTCGGTTCGAACTCCGACTTAGACCACACTATTCCTGAAAGGCTAAAATCAATGGGCCACAGTTCCGAGAAACAGAGTGTCCAATAGAACCTAGCCAGACCTGGCTGCGTGAGAGGCGAGAAGTTTTCGACTATCCGCCGGATATTCCGGGGGACTGTTCAAACCCGAACGACGTTCGTTGCGCGGGGGCCTTTCTCCGCCTCCTCTATATCGAATTCGACTTCCTGTCCTTCCTCGAGATCCGGGCCGCCGACGTCCTCCATGTGGAAAAAGACGTCTTCGTCCGCGTCCTCAGTATCGATGAATCCGTAACCGCCTGTGTCGTTGAAGAAATCAACCGTACCTGTCGCCA
>CAZKGF010000031.1:0-13834 GCA_964552115.1 uncultured Halobacteriales archaeon | reverse complement strand
AGGCGCGCCGGAAGACCGTCAAGGCGACCCTGCGACGAGTCGCCGGCCTACTCGAGGAACTCGACGAGCGGCGTCTGACCGACCGACAGCGAAGCCGTCTCAAGACACAGCTCTCTGCGGCTGTCGAGACATTATGGGGAACTTCACAACTTCGACGGGAGCGCCCGGCCGTGATCGATGAGGCTCGAAACGTTCACTGGTATCTCGAGCAGGTCCTTTTCGAGGTCGTAGGGGAGGTCTATGACGAACTGGAGACAGCACTTGCAACCCAATACGACGATCCACCGCAAGTGCCCGAACTCTTTTCCTTTCGGTCCTGGGCAGGTGCTGACCGCGACGGTAATCCCTACGTAACACCCGAAGCGACGCGAGAGACTCTGGACCGGCAACGCCGGCTTGCGATCGAGCGATACGAAGATGCGCTGACTGACCTGGCGGCTGTCGTCACTCAGGACGTCACACAAGTCGAGACGAGTGGAGAGTTCGACGAGGCCCTCGACCAGACCCTCTCCGCAATCCCTGGCACGGCCGAATCGATTACCGATCGGTTCGCGAACGAGCCGTTCAGGCAGTTCGCTCACGGGATGGCCGAGCGGGTGCGTCGTGTGGATGACGTTCGTCCAGGAGGTTACGAATCGGCGGCAACTCTCGACTCCGATCTCGATCATCTCGCCACCGAGCTGCGAGCCAATGGGGCGGAATCGATCGCGGCGGTCCACGTCAAACCCCTCCGTCGGCGCGTCCGGACCTTCGGGTTTCACTTCGCTGCGCTGGACATGCGCGACCACCGCGAAAACCACACGACTGCAGTCAGTGAGGCGCTGGATCGGGCTGGAATCGAGTATGACTCCCTGTCCGAAGACGAACGTGTCGACACCCTCACCGAGGCGATCGCCCAGGATGACCCGATCATTGATATCACTGATCGAGAGGATGTTGGGAAAACTACGTGTCGTGTCCTGGAACGATTCGAGTCGTTAGCTGCCTGGCAACAGGAGTTCGGGGTCCCTGCTATCGATACCTACTGTATCAGCATGACCGAGGAACCGAGCCACGTTCTCGAAGTACTGTTTCTTGCCGACCAAGCGGACGTAGTCGATCTGCCGGGATACAGTGGTCTCGATGTCGTGCCGTTGCTAGAGACCGCCAGCGCACTCGACGGGGCACGACGGATCATGGGTACTCTCTACGAGAACGAGGTCTACGCGGCCAACCTCGCCGCTCGCTCGAATACACAAGAAGTGATGCTGGGCTATTCGGATTCGAATCAGGAGAACGGCTTCTTGGCCGCGAACTGGAGCCTCCAACGGAATGCCCGTCGCTTGGCAGAGATCGCAGCGGATTATGACGTCAGTCTCCGGCTGTTCCATGGCCGTGGTGGCTCGATATCCCGTGGTGGCGGACCGATGAACGAAGCACTCCTTGCGCTTCCTCGAGAGACGGCGACGGGTGAAGTTCGATTCACTGTTCAGGGCGAGGCCATCGCGGAAAAATACGCACACCCGGAAATAGCCGAGCGTGAACTCGAACAGATGATCGACGGCCAACTTCGTGCACGTCATCAGGCCGAGCGTGCCGGGAGCACTGACCGGAATCCCGCTTGGGAAGATGCAATGGAGACGGCTGCAGCCGCGAGTCGGGAAGCGTATCGTGACCTATTGGCGACGGAAGGGTTCGTCGAGTATTTCGAAACCACAACGCCGATACGCGTCATCGAAAGCCTCAATCTCGGATCCCGTCCAGCTGCTCGCAGCGGGACCCGGGAGGTAGGCGACCTCCGGACGATCCCATGGGTGTTTTCCTGGACACAGTCGCGCTGTATCTTGCCCGGGTGGTACTCCCTCGGGACCGGCCTCGAAGCCTACTTAGACCAAGGCGGGGATCTCGAGACGCTGCAGGACATGTACGAGAACTGGCGATTCTTCCGCTCCATGCTCGACAACGCTGCACTATCCTTGGCGCGGGCGGATATGGAGATAGCAGCCCTCTACGCAGACCTCGCCCCGCCTGCGCTTCGGGAACGAATCTTCGGTGACATCCGGACCGAATACGATCGAACGGTCGAACTCGTTCGTGCGATAACCGGTCGTGACAGTCTGGTCGATCGGGAATGGCTCGACGAGAATCTATCCCGCCGCAATCCGTACGTGGATCCTCTCAATCTCCTCCAGATCCAATTGCTGGATGCCGATGATATTACCCAAGCTGACCGACGGACACTCCAACTAACTGTTCAAGGGATCGCCGCTGGCATGAAGAACACCGGGTGAAGGCGGGCCGGGGAGGACGGCTGGCGATCGTCGGCACCATCCGTGGTGATAGTGCGTTTTTTGCCTCCCGACCCCAACCCGTCGATAATGACCGATTACGACTACGAGGCATTGGGGCTGGTGGCAGGACTCGAAATCCACCAACAGCTCGATACGGCCTCGAAGCTGTTCTGTGCGTGTCCCACGGTGTTGCGTGAGCCTGGGGACGCCAGTCGGCGGTTTACCCGATACCTTCATCCCACGAAAAGCGAACTCGGAGAACTCGACGAAGCCGCCGTCGAGGAGAGCATGGTGGATCGCGAGTTCGAATATCTGGCCTACGATTCTACCTGTTTGGTCGAAGCGGATGACGAGCCTCCCCACCGGGTCGACAGTGAGGCGACGAGTGTCGCCTTGGAGATTGCTACGCTCCTGGATATGGATCCGGTAGATCAGGCCCACGTCATGCGAAAAATCGTTGTCGACGGGTCGAACACCTCGGGTTTTCAGCGCACGATGCTGGTCGCCACCGATGGCGTAATCGAGACAGATGATGGCCCGGTGGGGGTCGAAGACCTCATGCTCGAGGAGGAGAGTGCCCAACGGGTTAGCGAAACTGATAGCGGCGTGCGGTACAGTCTCGACCGTCTGGGAATTCCACTCGTCGAAATTGGAACGCGGCCAGATATCAGAACGCCAAAGCAAGCCCAGGAAGCGGCCGAAACCATTGGTATGCTGCTTCGGTCCACCGGCAAGGTCAAACGTGGTCTCGGGACGATCCGACAGGACGTCAACGTCTCGATTGAGGATGGTGCGCGTGTCGAGATCAAAGGCGTCCAAAGCTTGGATGACATCGCAGATATCGTCCGGAACGAAGTCCGACGCCAGGCGGATTTGTTGGGGATCGCGGACGAATTAGCGGATCGTGACGCAGCAGTGGGGTCACCGACTGACGTGTCCGGCGTCTTCGCGGACACCGACAGTGGCGTTATTGAAGACGCACTCGCCGGGGATGGCGTTGCGATGGCCGTCCGCCTGGATGGGTTTGCAGAGATCGTCGGCCGTGAAATCCAGCCCGATAGACGGCTCGGGACTGAGTTGGCAGATCACGCCAGGCGACACGGTGCTGGCGGCGTCTTCCATACCGATGAACTCCCCGCCTACGGAATCGAGGCAAGCGAGGTCGAAGCCCTCCGGACGGCCGTCGATGCGGGGCCGGGGGACGCAGTGGCGCTCGTCGCAGACGATCCTGAGACTGCCACGCAAGCCATTGAGGCGGTTGCCGATCGTGCGGCTACGGCACTCAGCGGCGTTCCCGAGGAGACGCGAGGGGCAAACGACGACGGAACCACCCGGTATCTCCGACCACTTCCCGGGGCAGCGCGGATGTATCCCGAGACTGACGTCCCACCGGTCGAACCAGACGTGACGGACGTGGAGACGCCGGAGTTACTCACCGACAAGGCAGACCGGTACGAACGCGAGTACGGCCTCGATACAGGACTCGCCGAGCAGGTGGCATATGGGCAGCGGTGGGCACTGTTCGAGGAGGCCGTTGACGAACACAGTGTCGATCCGACGCAGGCTGCTCAACTTCTCGAATCAACACTGACGGAGATTCGCCGCGATGGAGCGCCGGTTGAACGCCTCTCTGACCGTCATTTCCGTCAGGTTTTCGAACTTTTGAGTGCTGGGGAGTTGGCAAAGGAGGGCCTTCCGGACCTCTTGGCCGCACTCGCAGCCAATCCGGACCTTTCGGCGAGTGAGGCTGCCGAACGTGAGGGTCTGGGCAGTGCTAGTGAGGGAGCGGTGCGAGAAGCAGTCAGTGAGGTGGTCGAACGCAACGCCGAACAAGTGCGCGACGAGGGAATGGACGCGTTTTCGGCACTCATGGGCGAGTGTATGGGGGCACTCCGTGGCAAGGCCGATGGCGATGTCGTCAGCGAGGTACTACGCGAAGAGATTCAAAAACGCACGGACTGACGGTCACGGTGCCTATTGTTGCTGGCGTTGGATCGCGGTTCTGGCCTCGCGGAATAAGCCTCGAAGGGTTGCGACTTCTCGTCCGGTCGGGTCGGCACGGCCGAGCAGCCGTCGAAACATCCGACGTGCTTTCGGTTGCTTCTCATCGGGATGGCCGATCGCGTCGAGAAACGTGGCGAATTCATCGTGCACGCCTTCGATCCGACTTTTAGTTGCCCGCTCGTGGAGTGAGTCCGGGTGTTGTGTGTCCGCCAGTGTTAGCTCAGCCAATTCGTAACAAACGATTGTTGCCGCCTGTCCGAGGTTGAGAACGGGGTATTCGGAATTTGCCGGGATGGAGCAAATTTCGTCCATCCGGGCGAGTTCGTCGTTTCGGAGGCCCACCCGTTCGCGGCCAAACACGACGGCGGTTGGCCCGCTGACACCGTCGAGGCGGTCGGAGAGATCCGCGGGAGTCAGTGCGGGGTATCGGACGTGGTTGGAAGAGTCTTCGTTCGGAGTAGCCGTACACGCGATTGTCTGGTAGGAGGTAACCAGTTCGTCGAAGGTTATTGTCGTGGCCCCAGGCAGGATGTCCTCACGCGCCCGGCCAGCCATGCCATAGGCCTCGCCCGCCGGATCCAACGGTGGGGGGTCGACCAGTAATAACTCCTCGATCCCGAAGTTCTTCATCGCCCGTGCAACTGTACCAATGTTTCCGGGCGTTTCTGCGTCGACGATCGCAATCGCGATGCTCGGTGCTTCGTCGGGACTCATATGTCGAGGGCGTCCAGATCGAGGTCCATAGCCTCTCGTTCGCCCTCCTCGAGGTCTTCAAGCTCCTCTTCGACTGCTGGGATGGAACACTCCGCGTCACCGACGTCCGGGAGCAAGTCAGGTTCCTCGTCGACGTGCTCGAGTCCGGCATAGCCCTCCGGTGCCCGGCCCCCGTCTGCGAACCATTCGTGAAACTGCTCGGGGAACGACCGAGTGCCCGCATATTCGTCCCCGCCTTCTTCTCGAAACCAGTACAGGAAATCAGCCTCGTGATCGTCACACAGCAACACCTCCGCAAGCGGCTCCCCGTAGACGAGTGAAACGGGATTCGCCGCTTCCAATTCGCCCTCTCCGTGAATGAGCCAGCAGGCGTCGCACGGCTCGCCGAGAATGGCGGAGAGCCGGACGATTCGATGACGTGCGTCGGTTGGCATCTCTTCGAGCGGTTTGAGCGTCCCCTCACCGTCGAAGACTGCCTCCTCGTCGAATCGCCAACCACGGAGGCCGATGCTGACCTTCGCCATATAGCGTCTTGGGATGGCCCAGATAAAAGCTCCCTGACGTCGGTCCGGTCCCATCCATCCAATGACGGGGCGCTTTTGGGTTCCGGGAGCGTCGGATTCGGCATGCGAGGTGTGGATGCCGCGGGGCTGTCCATCGGGCCGGACGAACCCACGCGGCTCATGGGCGTCCTCAATGTGAGCGACGAATCGCCTTACGATCCTTCTGTCCACGCGGATCCGGCCGATGCTGCTGCGTTCGTCGATGAAACACTCGTCGACGAGGGGGCAGATATCGTCGATGTGGGCCTCGAATCAGCCAACAAACGGTTTGACGTGCTATCGGAGACGGCAGAACTCGAGCGTCTCGAAACAGCAATTGACGCGATAGAGAGTGTTTCCAGCGATCCCATCTTCTCGATCGAGACCAGGTATGCGTCGGTAGCCGACGCAGCACTCGATGGTGGATTTGACATGGTAAATGACATCTGTGGCTTTGCCGACCCTGCGATGTCGTCGGTCTGCCGGGAATACGACGCTGCCGTCGTGAAGATGGCCAGTCCACCCGATCTGGAGCGCCCCGGCGCACTCGAAACTGTGGACGAAATATATTCCGCCCTCCAGCGAGACGGCCTGACCGATCAGACCATTATTGACCCGGCGTTTGGCGGCTGGAGTGAGGACAAGACGCTGGCTGACGACCGTGAGACCTTTCGACGCCTTCGAGAATTCCAGGCGTTAGGACAACCGATCCTCGTCTCGATCAACCGGAAGAACTTCCTCAAGGAGATCGCTGATCGGAGTACTGAAGCAGCCCTTCCGGTGAGTCTGGCAGCGACGGCGATGGCCATCGAGCGTGGGGCAGACGTCGTTCGAACCCACGACGTGGCAGAGACACGGGATGCTGCGCTCGTGGCAGATACGTTCGTTCCGGATCGGATCCACGATACCGACTTGGGCGTCCAGGAGATCGACGTGTCGACGGTCCAAGATGTGTCGCGGTATTTGAAAGACAAGACCACAGAGCCCCGTGCGGTCTGTGGAGCCGTCGCAATCGATCGGGCTGGCCCGCTCGATCTTGTGCTTCTCGATGACCTTGCCACACAGAGCGGGCTCGTTACCTCCGCATACGAAGATCAACTCGTTCTCGCCGGATCCGTTGCAGCGTTTCGGCAACTGGGGACAGGGGTTCGGGATCGCCTCCCGGAGCCGGTGGGAGAGGAATTAGCCACAACGCTCGAGGCGATTGGAACATGAGACTTGAGACTGAACTCCCGAGGACCCACGTGATCGATTTGTGGAATCGATCGGCGACCTGGGACCCCCTCAACAAATCCCTTCCAATACACACCAAAGGAGCAGCACATAATGCGGTTTGACATCTGGGAACCGGTCTACGAAGCAATACTCGAGGATATGAACTACGACCGCGACGAGGACGAAACAGCGAGAGACTTGTTAGCGGTGCTAATCGACGATGGCCCCACTGTAGATCCCCGGACGCTTGGGATAGATGGGGCCACGGTGGCTGTCGTCGGTCCCGGCCCCTCTCTGAGCGAAGACCTCTCGACATTGAGAGAGCCGGACGTGATCCTGGCCGCATCCACGGCAGCGGCGGCGGTCCGTGAAGCCGGGCTCACAGTCGATTGTGTGGTCACAGATCTGGATGGGACACCGGAAACTGCCCTGGCGATTGCCCAGGAAGGTCGGCCGGTGGCTCTTCATGCCCATGGAGACAATCAGGCCGAACTCCATGAACTCGTGCCTCGGTTTCCGACGACCCAACTTATTCCGACTACGCAGACAGAACCAACAGGTGTCGTGCACAACTTCGGCGGGTTCACCGATGGTGACCGAGCGGCCTTCCTCGCCGATCACTTCGGTGCCGGTTCATTGGTATTCCCCGGGTGGGATTTCGATGACCCCACGGTGTCAGACGATAAAGCGCGAAAACTGCGATGGGCTGAGCGGTTGTTATTTTGGCTGGAGCACCGTCGCGAAGAGCACTTTTCCGTTCTCGACGGACGCCGTGAATCGATCGAGACGGCGGCACTTCCTATCTCGCAGTAAGGACTGGAATGTCGACGCGTCAGCCGGTTTGCAGTACTGATGAAACCCTCGTTTCTCACGTGCGGCCTCCCGTCGAACGGGGTCTCGGTCGATCTGGGATATAGGGGGTCACAATCCGCTGAACGGCGTGCCGAGTCACAACGGAGGGTATCTCTTCAGACAAATAGTTTGACTGACAGCCACCGAGAAGTCGGCGAATCCTCGTCGGAGCAACCGGCGACACCTATTCGGTCTCGGTGGATGCGGTCCGGAAACGGACTTGGCGGACTCTCCAAGCCCGGGCCTGTGGGGCCCATCAGCCTCGATATGCTGCGGCTGAACGACGTACTGGATAGCCGCCCGTTGGACATTGCGATTCAATTTGCTGGCCCGAACCAAACAAGACTCCTTCATCAGATGTGCTATCGGTGCGGTAGCAGCCTACGAATTCGGTGCGAGGGCCCTCGCGGTTCGGCGTTCCACATCGGCGCCGGCACTTCGGGGGAACGAAATCGCGACGGCATCCACACCGGTGATCGTCTCGAATTTCGCGAGTCGCTCTTGGCATTCCGTGGCCGTCCCAGCGATCGCGATATCGTCTAGTAATGAATCGTCAATCGCGGCCAGGGCCTCTGCTCGATCGCCATTGGCCCAACATTGTGCGACAGTCTCGGCCGTCTCTCGGTGGCCCTGTGTGGCCAGTGCCTCCCGGTAGAAGGTTCCCATCGCACCGACGTAGAAGGCCAGATGCTCGCGGACGAGTTCTCGAGCCCTCTCTCGGTCCTCGTCGACACAACAGGCCAGCGACACCGTTACGCGGAGGGAGTCTGGATCCCGAGTTCCGAACTCGGCCCCTCGATCGAGATCATCCAACCGCTCACGAATGGTCTCGGGCGTCAGCATGAGAGCGTGCCACCCGTCGGCGAACCTACCGGCGAGTTCGACAGATTTCGGACTCATGCCTGCTGCATCGATCGGTGGTGCCGGGTCGGGTGTTGGACTCCGGAGGCGAAAGCCGGCCAACTGGTAAATGTCGCCGTCGTAGGTCACGTCTGACCCTGCGAAAACTTTGCGACAGATATCGATCGTCTCCCTGGTCCTGCGGAGTGGGCGTTCGAACGCGACACCGTGCCACCCCTCGACGAGAATTGGGCCACTGGGCCCGAGACCCAGTCGAAACCGGCCGCCCGAAAGCTCCTGTAACGTGGCCGCCGTCTGTCCGATCAGTGTCGGCGAGCGGGAGTAAACGTTCGTGATCGATGTGCCCACACCGATTCGATCGGTCCGGTCGGCTACCGTTGCCAGGAGGGACACTGCGTCCCGGCCCCACGTCTCGGGAAGCCAGACGCGTTCGTACCCCTGTTCTTCTGCCTCCACCGCTAACTCGATGAACCGGTCGGCACTATCAGGCGAGGCGACCGGGAGAAATAGATCTCGCTTCGTCATCGATCTGGTCGCTCCTCGATGTCGGGAACGCCACGGGGAGTGATGGTCTCGCCAGTCAGGAAGGAAGCCGCGTCACTTGCGAGAAATTGAGCGATGTCAGCGATTTCGGCGGGAAGGCCGATTCGACGATCGACTGCGGATCTGGAGATGTCTGCTGCCTCGATTCCCATTTGGTCGGCTAGTCCTTGTGTCGCGACGAAGCCTGGCGCGATACAGTTCACCCGGACGTTTCGATCCGCCCACTCGAATGCTAACGTTTCGGTCAGATTGATAACGCCGGCTTTGGCCGCCCCGTAATGACTCATATACGGCGCACCCTGTTGCCCAGCGAGGCTTGCCATGTTGATAACCGATCCCCCACCGTCGGCCAGCGGTGTTGACGCCACTTGCGAGCAATGATACGTCCCATCTAAATTGATCTCGACGACCGTCTTCCACCCATTCGGCGTGAGGTCGTCAAACGACGCCATGAAACTGGCCCCCGCATTGTTAATCAAACAATCGACGCCGCCAAACTCCTCGACTGTGGTGTCTACCAACCGTTCGACAGCCCCACGATCGGTTACGTCACATTCGAGGGCGAGACAGTCACCGCCATCTGCCCGAATCTCTGCGGCAACCGGATCGACACGGTCTTGCTCCCGCGAGCAAACCATTACCGAGGCACCGTCGGCAGCAAATCGCTCAGCGATGGTTCGCCCGATTCCAGAGGAGGCCCCTGTGACGATGGTCGTTACCTCCGATATGCCAAACTGAGAACCCATGGCCAGGGCCACGCCCGACGGTATCAAATGGCTTTGCCTGTCGGCTTCCCTCTCGCTTTGAGGCGACAGCTCGGTCTACCCCCGGTCGGACCTATTCGATCGGATCGAACTCTAGTGCGGCTGAATTGATGCAGTAGCGCTTGCCTGTCGGGTCTGGGCCGTCATCGAACACGTGACCGAGATGTCCCTCACATCGGGCACACACTACCTCGGTCCGACGCATCCCGTGGCTGGTATCGACGCGTGTTTCGATCGTCTCCTCATCGTATACGTCCCAAAAAGAGGGCCACCCTGTCCCTGATTCGAATTTCTCCGCAGCGTCAAACAGGGTCGCTCCACACCCTGCACACCGGAAGACTCCTTCCTCGGAGACGTCCAACAGGTCACCGCTGAACTTGGGTTCGGTGCCTTGCTCGCGCAGGATGCGATACTCTTCGTCCGTGAGAATGTCCCGCCATTCGGCCTCAGTTTCCGGGAGGTCCTGTTGTTCAGCCATGGGCGTAGATACGTGCCTGGGGCTGAAAACCCCACCGTCCGTCCGCGCCGGCGTTCGAGTGTGATCGCACTGACGGAACGTTAATGGCGAGTCGCCGTGGGATGTGAGATGAATGTACGATATCGGACTGCTTGGCCTCGATTCGAGCCATCCCGAAACTTTCGCCACTCTGTTGTCGGACCGTGACGACGCGACTGTCGCGGCGGTCTGGGACGGCGGTGCGGTCAGACCGCCAGAGCACACATCGTCATTTTGTGACCGTTTCGATGCGACACAATATGACGACCCAGCTTCCATGGTTGATGTGGTGGATGCAGCGATGGTTCTGACAGTCAACTGGGAGACACACGCGCCACTGGCAGAACCGTTTCTGGCGTCCGGGACGCCCGTATTCATCGACAAGCCCCTCGCTGGCTCGGTGGCTGATGTCGAAACGATCGACGAGACCGCAGCGAACGGCGGTGCCCGCATGGCCGGCGGCTCTGCAGTTCCGTTTCACCCGTCCGTGTCAGCTTTGGAATCTGGGACGCCGGAACAGTCCATCTTTTGTGCCGGCTACAACGATCCCTTCTTTTACGGTGTCCACGTGGTAGAAACGGTTC
Source organism: uncultured Halobacteriales archaeon (assembly GCA_964552115.1). GTDB lineage: Archaea > Halobacteriota > Halobacteria > Halobacteriales > Haloarculaceae > CAZKGF01. Next base: position 2,989 of record CAZKGF010000031.1, on the reverse strand, counting down.
GTCGCCTCGTCGCCTCAGATTGGACCAGTGTCGCTCCCGCGCCGGACGTGGGGCGTTCCGTCGTCGTCCAATTCGACAACGGTTCGTCTGCCACAATTCGGCTGGATGGCCCCGAGTCCGATCCCGCCTTCGCAGTCATGTCCATCGGTGATCGAACGGAGGCAGTTACCATTCCGAGCACCGAGGACGAACTCGAACGGATGTACCGCCCGTTTCTGTCACGGTTTCTGGAGGTGGTTGCTGGGCAACACGATGCACGGCCCAGACTCGTGGATGGGGCAACCTTGTTACTGGCTGTCCAGGCTGTACTCGACCATGACAAACAGATTAACCCCGACAGCCCGGCGCTCAGAGACGTCGATATGGACGGGGCGGCCTTTCTGGAAAGTTACGAACCCTATTACTGACCGTCAACACTCACCCAGCTATCCTCCTTGGCTGACTGGTAGGCTGCATCCAGAACGCGAAGGACGGTCACGGCATCGTCGATATCGGCGGTGACGGTACCGTCACCGGTCCGAGCGTCGAAAAATGACCGGATACTGTCCAATCCCCACTTCCCACCGTAGCCGGCTGCAGACTCGTACTCGTAGGTAATCGTGCGCCGGGGCGTACTGGCCCATTCTCCAGTTGAAGAGTCCAATACCAGTTCGGTCGATCCGTCAAACCCGAAAGTTCCCCCGATGGGTTCCCACGAACTGCGGCCGGCCGTTCCAATGATATCGACCGCTGTATCGTACCGCCCCTCCCGAAGCAGGTATCCAGCTTGGAGGCTGAAGGAGGCACCAGCTCCTGTTTCGAACTGGACTGCAGCGCCGGTTTCGACATCGACGATCTCTGCTGTCCGGTCGAAACTGGCGGTTACTCGAGTAATCGGATCGTCGAGTATCCACGGAAGCAAATCTACCCAGTGGACACCGAGCCACTGGAGGATTCCACCGCGGCTGGCTTCGGCGTCGAACAGATGGTGGTCCGTGTCACGGTGGACAACTTGAGAGGCGAGAAACCGGGCGTAGACGGCGGAAACGTCGCCGAAAAACCCTTCCTCGGCCCGCCGGCGAAGTTCTCTAGCGATCGGGTGTGCCCGCCAGACGTACGACGCGGCGACGGTGGCATTTGATTCGCGGACTGCCTCCGCGACGGGTTCCAGTTCAGCCGCAGTCCGTGCCATCGGTTTTTCTGCGTAGACGTCGATCCCCCGATCCACGGCCGCGGTGATGACGGCTGGTGTTTGTTGATTTGACAACGTGATCCACGCAACGTCAATATCCTCGGCTTCGAAGAGTTCGTCGTACTGACGGTATACCGTCACGCCTGCAGGCAGCGGCCCAACGGTGTCGACACCGATCGACCGGTCGGGTTCGAACGCACAGGTAACCTCCACCGGCAGGCTTGCGAGACTCTGGAGGTACGGGTCGCAGTGGTGGTGGTCGAGGCCGAAGTACCCGACGGTAGGCCGTCCGCTCACAGTTCCCTCCGATTTTGCGACCGTGATTCTTGGCCACACCGGAGACGGTGGCGGGGATAGATTCGACTCCGTCCGGTCGGCCTACTGTCCATCTGACAGCACCCAAACCGCGTCTCTGTTACCATGCTCTCGGGCCGGAGGCAACGGTGGGTCACCCTCTAAAGCTGCCGCTCTTGTGGTGTTGGCGAGGTTGGGAGTGTGAATGGGTCTCTTTTCGTCGACTCGACACGGAAAGTCCACCGTATATGCCGGAGGCATGCATCCAGTCTAGCCATGCACGTTGATCACGTGGCGATCGGTGTCGGCGACCTCGACGCGACAATGGCGCTGTACGAGGAGACCCTCGGTCTGCACTGTGCCGAAGAGGTGACCGGCGAGGATGGGACTGTCCATCGGTATCTACGGGGAGCCGACGAGACGGCGATTCAGTTCATTCACGACCCGAACGCACCCGACCCAATCGACCCGTCGGGGATCGAGCATATTGCCCTCGCTGTCAGTGACGTCGACGATCGCGTCGACGCAGTCGAACGTGAGACTGAGTGTCGGGTTGTGCAACCACCGACGACCGTCGAAGACCTCGGGCGACGATACGCCTTTATCGAAGACCCTGACGGGTACGTGGTAGAACTGTTCCGCCGGTTCGACTGATCGCCATCGCGGGGAACCACACCTATAAGGCTGGGTCCTCGGAATGCTGAATCGATGGCAAGCGACGACTCAGACTTCCGTATCACCAAAACGTTCGAAGATTTCGCAGTCGGTGAGCGATTCGAATCCGGTGGCCGGACGGTGACGAACGCCGATATTCGCCTGTTTATCGGCGCGACAGGCGCAACACACGCGAATCACGTTGACCAAGAATTCGCCACGAACCACCCGGTTTTGGATTTGGACGATGTCGTTGCCCACGGCGCACTCACACTCTCTGTGGCAGACGGATTCGTCTCCGATACGTTGGCGGAGGGGGAGACAGTTCTCGCAACGAACTACGGATACGACCGGATCAGGTATCTCAATCCCGTTTATCCGGGGGACACGATTAGCGCCGAGATCGAGGTAACTGAGATGGTCGAACGTGACGACGAGTGGGGCCGATTGACGCTGGATGTGACCGTCACGAATCAGGACGGAGACGCAGCGATGGTCGCCGAAAACGTTCAACTCGTCGCTACTAAGGATTTCGAACTGTAATCTGTGCCCAGTTCGCCCGGTCAGCTGCCGTTGCTGCACAGACCGCCCGCAGGTGGTGTGCTCACCGGACGAAGAGATATGTAACCTCGAAACAACGTTTGGCGTGTCGCGAGATTCCAGACGGCCGTTTCCCAACAGTTTTAGCGGGTGATTTCGTCAGTGGACCGCATGACATCAGCGTTAGACGGAATCTTAGTCGCCGACTTCTCTCAGTGGATGCAAGGTGCCTGGGGTTCCCAGAAGCTCGCAGATATGGGGGCAGACGTCGTGAAGGTCGAACCACCCTTTGGCGAAGCCCAGCGCGAGGCCGCACCTGGTGGAGAACTC
>CAZKGF010000030.1:0-13863 GCA_964552115.1 uncultured Halobacteriales archaeon | reverse complement strand
CTGCGCGCTGACATTCCGGCACTGTCCGAGTGTGCCTATCTGAACACCGGTGCGAGCGGACCGAGCCCGCGGAGAGTCGTTGACGCTGTCGCCGAATTTCAACGGCGGCACAAACTCGATGCTCCCTGCGGCGATGGAATGTACGACGTTGCGATGGCACAGCGTGAACGGACCCGTGAAACTGCAGCTGACTTTCTCGGGGCCGACCCAGAAGAGATCGCTCTCACCAGGAGCACCGTTGAAGGCATCAACCTGATCGCAAACGCCTTGGATTGGTCCCCAGGCGATGTCGTCCTGCACCCGGATTTCGAGCATCCGGCGGGGATACTACCTTGGTCACATCTCGGTGACAAAGCAGGCGTTCAGCGACGTGAACTTCCGACAGCCGCTGGCCGCCTCGACTACGATGCGCTTACCGATGCGGTAACTGATGCCCGATTGGTCTGTTTGAGTTCGCTCACTTGGACGCACGGCACCCGGATTGACGTCGAACGCGTCGTCGATATCGCCCACGACGCAGACGCGTTGGTTCTTGTCGATGCGGTCCAAGCTCCCGGGCAGGTCCAAGTCGACATTTCCGACTGGGGGGCAGATTTCGTAGCAGCGTCGGGGCACAAATGGCTGCTCGGACCATGGGGTGCGGGAATGCTGTACGTCGACAGCGAACGGCTGGCCGAACTTCGCCCGGACCGGATTGGCTACTTTTCGGTCGTCGATCCGGGGTCCGGACAATGTGAGTTTCATCCTGACGGGCGACGATTTGAGCTCGGGACCACGGCAATTGGTCCGTACGCGGGGCTGGAAACGGCGATCAATACGATCGAATCGGTTGGACTCGGAACTATTCAGTCCCGAATAGAGCGACTGACCGACCGCCTTAAGGAGGGATTGGGGGACCGACTGCTCAGCCCATCGGAGTACGAGTCCGGTCTGGTAACGTTCACGGCCGAATCGCCCGAACGCACAGTCGAACGACTTGCGGACGCCGACGTTCGCATTCGCTCACTTCCCGATCCCAAGGCCTGCCGGGCCTCAGTGCACGCGTTCAACAACGCAGACGATATCGACCAGCTTCTCGCCGCACTCTGAGACGGGGGAGTGACCGGACTAGTTACCGGAGTGTAGCCAGTCGGTCGAGTGCTTGTTGGGTTGTGGTCTGATCGGGCTCGGCACCGTGGAGGACTGACTCCATGAATTCGATGGATCGGTCGTACCGTTCCCGGGCGACCGGCTGAGGCGTTCCATCTTTTCCCCCGTGTGCGTAGGCGTACTTCGCGGGATCTTCGTGTGAGGCCTCGGCGTCGTGGATGAGTTCGGCGACGAGTGCGAGCGCGCGAAGCGAACCCCGACCAATGCCGTCCAGTTCGGCGAGTTCCCTGTAGGAGTCCGGCTGATACTCGTAGGCACGTTCTAGCTGATCGACCGAGCGCTGGGTGAGATCGCCACGGCCCAACGCGTGTTTGTGTGGCAGGTGGAGCGATGGCTGGGCCGATCGACTCTCTGTCGTGACACCCTGACTCGTTCCCGTGAACTGATCGAGTCCCGTCTGTTCGGCATCGGTCGCATATCGTTTGAATCGGCTCGGATCGTCCTGAACGAGATCGACCGAAATATCCCGGACAGCCCCAGAATCGGCTGCTGTCAGATCGAGCACGTCCCGGTCGCGGTTGTGACTCGCTATGGCAGATTGGGGCTCGACGACGAATTCCTCGACAGAGTCGGAGAGCCAGTGGTAGCGCCGGGCTGCGTCATCGTTCATTCCTTGTTGGACGACAGCCCAGTCGCCGTCTTCGGTCACGACCATCGTGTGATGATACAGCGTGTAGGTATCCTGCACGCAGGCGTCGTCGACAGTTGCGCTGAGTTTGCTGTGGCTTGTGAGTTCATCGCGTCTGCCCGGGGAGAGGCCAATCTCTGCCGCTCGAATCTCGTCTGGCGTCTGTCTGGAGGTCGCGCCTTTCCCTCCGGCCACGAAGACGCCGTGTTCGGCGGGATCAAGTGCCTCTTTGAGTGCGCCCATCGTCGTGGTCGTGACACCCGAGGAGTGCCAGTCGAAGCCGAGGACACAGCCAAACGCCTGAAACCAATAGGGATCTGCAAGCCGGTTGAGCAACTCTTCTTGGCCATATTCGTCGATTATCACTTCAGCGATCGCACCCCCGAGATCGACCATCCGATCGAACAGCCATCGCGGGGCAGAGCCATTGTGCAACGGGAGCGTGGCCGTTCCCTGGCGAGGCATACCGTGAGTTCGATCCCCGGCCACCTCAACGACGGCCACGAGGTGAATGTGGTGTCGGGAACCCCCACACGGTTTGCTCGGCGCCAGCCGTCCTAGAATAATCCCGAGATCGTCCCGTCGGCGTCAATATCCATATTTGCAGCGGCAGGTTCTGCTGGAAGCCCGGGCAACGTGAGGACGTCGCCGGTGAGGGCAACGAGGAACCCGGCCCCAGCAGATGGATATACCTCCTTTACTTCGAGCGTCCACCCCTCCGGGGCTCCTTTGAGACTCGGATCGTCACTGAGCGAGTGGAACGTTTTCGACATACAGACCGGGACGTCGTCGAACCCCAACTCTTCCATCCGCGCGATGTCGTCCCGGGCGTCTCCGTGGTACTTGACCCCATCGGCACCGTAGATTTCGGTTGCGATCGTCTCGATTTTTGTCTCGATCGAGTCATCGAGATTGTACAGCGGTTCGAATGACGAGGGCTCTTCTGCGGCCGTTTGGAGGGCGGTAGCTAGGTCTACACCCCCAGCACCACCATCGGAGAAGACGTTCGACTCCGCCGCGCTGATACCGAGATCAGTCCTGCAGTGATCCAACACGGCATCGACCTCGTCGTCAGAATCCCCGGGGAATCGATTCACGGCCACGACGACAGGAACACCAAATTTCTGCAAGTTCTGGACGTGTTTGTCTAGGTTTTCGAACCCACGGCGGACTGCGTCCACGTCTTCAGCCTTCAATTCGTCCAACTCCGCCGGCCACATATCTAGGCCGTGGTACTTGAGCGCCCGGACTGATGCCACGAGGGTGATGGCGTCAGGCGACATATCTCCGAACCGGCAGACGATGTTCATAAACTTCTCTGCGCCCAGGTCGGAGCCAAAGCCGGCTTCGGTGACGACATAATCGGCGAGATGGCGCGCGACGTCGTCCGCGATGAGCGAATTCGTGCCGTGGGCGATGTTCGCGAAGGGACCACCGTGAACGAAGGCCGGTGTGCCTTCGATTGTCTGCACAACGTTCGGCTTGAGCGCCTCTCTAAGGAGGATCACGACGGCACCAGTCGCATCGAAATCGTCGACTGTGAGGGGCTCACCGTCGGAGTCGTAGGCGACAATCATCCGGGCGACTCGTTCTTTGAGATCGGCGAGTGAGTCGGCCAGACACAGGACAGCCATGAGCTCGGAGGCGGCCGTGAGAATGAATCCATCTTCGCGAGGAATGCCCGTAACGTCTCCACCCAGCCCGATGACCGTTTCTCGGAGGACCCGATCGTTCATATCCATGGCCCGGGGCCAGTTGACCCAGTTGACGGCGACGTCAAGGTCATTGCCCTGTTTGATGTGATTGTCCAGCATGGTCGAGATGAGATTGTGGGCGGACGTGAGAGCGTGTAAATCACCGGTAAAGTGGAGATTGATGTCCTCCATTGGCAAGACTTGGGAGTAGCCACCACCTGCAGCACCACCTTTGACACCGAAGACGGGACCGAGGGACGGTTCCCGGATGGCAATGAGTGTATCCTCGCCGATTTGATTGAACGCTTGTCCGAGACCGACCGTGGTCACGGTCTTGCCTTCGCCCATCGGCGTCGGTGTCATCCCCGTGACGAGGATGAGGTTACTCGTCGGTTCGCCGTCTGCACGGATTCGCTTGACCGTGTCGAGAGTTACCTTTGCTTTGTGTTCCCCGAATAGTTCGAGGTCTGCCGGTTCGAGGCCGAACGGTTCGACAACATCCGTAATGTGGGACTTATCTGCAGCTTGTGCGATTTCGTAGTCGGTGGGGATACCCGACTCGTCTTCTTCAGATGGACTCATCCCGAAGGGATATTGGCGAGGCCACCTTGAATATTGTCGAACACGTAACATCAATTGTCTGATGTGTTTTCGCCCGCCAAAACTCGAATTTCATCCCAGGCCGAGTGGTTATCACGAGTGCCACCCCTGCACGCTTCGCTGCTCACCCGGGTGGGAGAACTGCTCGGTGATTGTCCCGTATTACCTCACTCAGACGGTGTATTTCGAGATAAATAGGCGCTCAACGCCTGTTCAGGCCCAGCGGCTAAGCTGGGCTCCTGGTAGCGATCGAGCAATGTATCGACTCGGCTAGCGGCCATGTCGACGACGGATTGGCCACTGGCTTCTCCCCAGGTGTCGAAGGACCGTTTGTCGACCGTCTCTGCTCTGTAGAATGTCTCGTCTGCGGGTTCAGTCGTGAGTGAATCATCGAGGAAATGCCCGCCCGGTTCGACAGCTGCGAGTGCGTCCACGTCGAATTGCTCTGGATTCAGATCGACGCCCCTAGCGAACCGATCGAGGTAGCGGAGGACCTCACAGTCCAGTACGAACTTTTCTGGCGATATCGAGGCGTAGGACTCCAGGATTCCGGCTGCGTGAAGGACGAAATCGACCTCACTAAAAGCAGTCATTGCCTGGAGGAATGAGGATTCGAACCCGCTGTAGTAATCGACTTCCGTCGCATCTGTCAATCCACCTCCCCCACGCGAGGGGATCCCGTAATATCTCCCGAGTTGACCGGCTATCGAGGCGAATAGTGCCGATTCCGGGTTTCCGATCGAGAGGGTTCCATACCGTCTGTCAACGGTGGCTGTTGGGACACCGTAGACGACCGGAGTCCCTGGATTGACGGCTTGTGCCAGCGTAATCCCCACTAGGTTTTCTGCATTAGTTAGTACGAGCGATCCCGCAAGCGTAGGTGGGCCCGAGGCTCCGGCTTTGGTGAATGACGAGATAACGACCGGCTGGCCTGCCCGTGCGTAGGTTAGTAACCCACCGAGCATCTCTGCGCCTATTCGACGTGGGGGGACTGTGTTGATCAGGCCCGCCACATATGGCTTGGAGAGTGTTCGATCTTCGACGGCGATACCGACCATTTCGAGACACGCTTGCGCTCGATCGACTCCGTAGGTCGGTCCCATGATTGGTTTGTCCGTCAAGGCGAGCGTTCGTTCGAGCAGGTGGTAATGTTTGACTGACTCTGGAACGTCACCTGGGTCACAGAGCGCGTAGCCAACACAGGTAATCGCATCCAGTGACTGGGCGAGTTTCAGAAGTCGTTCATAATCGGATAGCTGGCTCTCCCTGCGCCCGCTGCCGGCAGTTCTGATGGCATCTGGTCCGTATCCTGGCGCCCGGACTGGCGGTCCGTCACCACCAACGACGACACTTTTGTCGGGATCCCGGCCGTGAAGGACGAACTCGGGCGGTGCGCGTTCGATGTGTGCTTCGACCACCTCACGGGGGATCGTCACGACATCATCGGCGCCGATCGACGCCCCTTCTGCAGCGAGAATTTCGCGTGCCCCCTCGTGCTGGAGTTGGATTCCGATCGTCTCAATGACCTCCATCGTCCGTTCGTGAATCGTGGTGATGGCGGCCTCGTCTAGTGGAGCGATATGGTTCTCCCCGCGGAGACTGCCGTCGGCGATTCCCATTCCCCGGAAATTTGGCCAGTTTCGATATAAAATACGGTCATAACACTGCTCACGTGTGTACTGAAATCTCCCCAATCCCGCTGCCAGCCCGGAGAAGTCGGGAGTGGAATCGGTTTCGGGCAGTTAGTGAACTACCCCTCAACGCCTAGTCAGCCGTACATGATGTGGTCGCGTAGATTCACCACCATGTTGGGTCAGAATGACGATCGGGCCAACTTCCTGATTAGACGATGGCGGAGAGTTGGTCCATGCGTGGCTGGGCAAGTGGTTGTCCGGGCCCATTCAGGAACTCTTCCAGGAGCACCTTTGGCAACATATATCCTGAGACTGGATTCGCAGATGTTCACCAAAGTTAGAGCCGATTGGATGATAGAAGCGAACAACTCTGAAGAACTCAACCCGGATTCAGAAGCCAAGGTAGTGGCCGAGACTCCGAATGGGCAACGCAAATGCGGGAACGGACCGGGATTATCCCGTAAGCGAGCCGACGCGAAACAAAATATATCAAATATATTTTGAATTGTGGATCGATGATATCGTGATACGGGATAGGAAGATTTCCAACTATCGTCTCTCGACAGATGGCGAAAAAACCAGGCGAGACCCGCCCAAAATTCGCGCCCTCCAGAATCCAGGGGGTGTTCATCATTCCAAGCCGAATCGCCAGGACTTACTGTGAAGTATCCAATTACTGAACCTTTGGGGAGGCAGTCAATTATTAACACCCGCCGTGTGTGACTCGAAACGTGCATGACCAGGATACGTAACGCAGTTGGCCTTACATTGGAGCGGTATCGATCGGCCTACGGATGCAGCGGTTCGAACGGCGGTTCGAACCGATGAGCGCCAGTGGCCTTCCGGATACTGCGCGGACAGTTATCCTCGGGGCTGGGATCGTCGGCAACAGTCTGGCCTATCACCTCGCCAAACAGGGGCGTAACGATATCCTCCTCGTCGACAAGGGCCCGCTTCCCGATCCCGGCGGTTCGACGGGCCACGCGTCGAATTTCTTGATGCCCGTCGAGCATTCCAAGGAAATGACCCACCTCACTCGACGGAGTATCGAGCAGTACGATGACATGGATACATTTACCGAGAGTGGGGGAATCGAAGTAGCTCGTACCGACGAGCGCGTCGCCGAACTGCATCGACGGATGCAATCTGCCAAGGCTTGGGGTGAGCCAGCCCAACTTTTGACGCCCTCGGAAGTCGAGGACCTCGTTCCGTACATTAATTCTGATATCATCAAGGCTGGGTTCTACTCAACGGGTGCTGGAACGTGTGATCCCCTCCGAGCCGGGGAGGTCATGCGAGCAAGGGCAGATGCCGAAATGGATGGTGGCCTCGCGCTTTCGCCGAATACGGAAGTGCAGGATCTACACGTCGAACACGGGCAGATCACAGCCGTCGAGACAGATCGAGGGACTGTCGAGGCTGACGAGGTCGTGATCGCAGCCGGCCTTTGGAGCCCAAAACTCGCTCAGATGGCCGGGGTTGAAATCCCCTTAACACCGGCCGTCCACCAGATGATCAGTGTCGGACCGATATCCTTCTTCGAACAGTTCGAGGGGGAGATCAACCATCCGGTGGTTCGTGACATGGATACCCAGATGTACGAACGGCCGAGTGGGAACGATCTCGAGGTCGGATCCTATCAGCACCGTCCGATCCTCTGGGACGTCGAGGATATTCCATCGATCGACGAAGCGCCGCTCTCTCCCACGCAACCACCTCTCACCGAGGATGCGTTCGAAGAATCGATGGCCGACGCCCTCGAGTTGATGCCCGAAGTGCTCGACGATCCCGAGGCCGGAGTTCGCCTCGAAATCGATGGCCTGCTCTCACAGACACCTGACGGGGGTCCACTAGTTGGCCCGCTCCAGGATGTCGAGGGCCTTTGGTCCTGTGCCGCCATTTGGATCAAGGAGGCGCCCGCGATCGGGGAGGCACTGGCGCAGTGGATGACGCGGGGATGGTCAGATATCGATCTTCACGAAGCCAACGTCAACCGGTTCTACGAGTACGGCACGTCCAGAACCTTCGTCAAGAACCGGAGCCATGAAGGATACCAGAAGATCTACGGAATCGTCCACCCGGCCGAACAGTGGCAGAGTTCCCGGCCACTGCGTACGAGTGCGTTCTACGATCGCCAGGACGATCTCGATGCACGCTTTTTCGAAGCGGCAGGCTGGGAACGCCCGCAGTGGTTCGAATCCAATACAGATCTACTCGACCGCTACGAAGACGAACTGGCAGGCTTCCGTCGACCGAACGAATGGGATTCACGGTGGTGGTCACCGATCATCCTGGCCGAACACCTCCACATGCGCGAGAATGTGGCGCTGGTTGGCGACATGGGCTTCAGTATTTTCGACCTCATTGGCCCGGGAGCGACGGAGTTTGCCGAAAAGATGGCCGTCGGCCGAATGGATGTGGACGTCGGTAAGTCGGTCTACACGCCAATTCTCGCGGAGAACGGTGGATTCGTCTCCGACCTGACGATTGTGCGCGTCGCCGAGGACCGGTACCGAGTAATCACTGGCGGCGGGATGGGAGGCGCGGACAAAGCCTGGTTCCGCGGGCATCTACCGGACGACGGATCCGTCCAACTCGTCGATCAGACATCTGCATTGTGCACACTGGGTGTGTGGGGACCGGATGCTCGAAGCGTGGTCAACGACGTGGCTGAGGAGGACCTCTCTCACGATGCCTTCCCCCCGTACACAGCACAGAAAGTCACCATCGGTGAGGTTGAGGCGTGGGCCCTCCGAATCTCCTACGTCGGGGAGCTCGGTTGGGAGATTTATGCCCCAATGGAGCAAGGCCAGCGTCTGTGGGACGTCTTGTGGGAGGCCGGCGAAGACTACGATATTCGGCCGGTCGGCATGGGCGTCTACGGAACGACCGGACGGATGGAGAAAGGATATCGCCTCTACGGACACGAACTCGAACTCGAATACTCCCCCGCCGAAGCGGGGCTGACGTTCCACGGCGTCAAAGACGCTGACTTCGTGGGGAAGGAGGCGTACGCCGAAGGGATCGACGAGGAAAACGCGGCTACACTCTGCACTTTGTCGGTGGACGACCACACGTCGTCCGACGGAGAACGTCGGTTCATGTTAGGGAACGAACCGGTCCTCGATCAAGACGGCGAGGTGATCGTCGATAGCGATGGGCGTGAGTCCTACGTGACGAGTGCCGGGACTGGGCCGTCGGTCGGGAAGCACCTCCTGATGGCCTACCTGCCGCCAACCCACGCGGAAGAAGGCCGCTCGCTCCAAGTGGAGTACATGGGTGAGCACTATCCGGTAACCGTCGAGGTCGTGGGAAGCCGACCGCTGTTCGATCCGAACAACGAGCGTATCCGGAGCTAGCACCGCGAAACCGCCCGCCAGCGGCCGGGGATCGGCCGCACATTCACATTCACAACATGGACGTTTTGGCCTGCATCAAACGCGTCCCCGACACCGGGGCGAAGATCGTACTGACCGACGACCAGCGCGACATTGACACCAGTAACCTCGGGTTCACGATGAGCCCCCACGAGGAGTGTGCCATCGAAGAAGCCATTCAGTTGGTCGAGACCCATGGGGGAGCAGCCACCGTGCTAACCCTCGGTCCCGAGGAGGCAACCGAACAACTCAGGACCGGGCTGGCGATGCAAGCGGACGAGGCCACACTATTGGAGACGGATGGGGAGGAGTGGGGCCCGCGAGCAACGGCACACGCCATCGCCCAAGCTGTCCGGGAGAACAGCGATGGAGGGTATGATCTGCTCCTGTTTGGGAACGAGTCCGCCGATATGGCCAATTACCAGGTTCCCATTCGGGTCGGACGCGCCCTGGACCTCCCTGTGGTGACCGGCATCAAGACGCTGGATATCGAGGGTGACACTGCGATCGCCAAGCGCGAGGTCCCCGGTGGTGAGGAGGTCTACGAAGTGTTGCTTCCGGCCGTCATCTCCGTCAAGGAAGGAATCAACGAACCTCGGTATGCGTCACTCCGCGCGAAAATGCAGGCGCGAAACCAAACGGTCGCTCGCCAGGACCCGGCAACGACGACGACCGCTGGCCATCTGGAAAAGCGCCGCCTCGAAGCGCCGGAGGATGACGATTCCGAGGCAGAAATCCTCGGGGAGGGGCCCGACGCCGTCGAGAATATTCTCACTGTTCTCCGAGATGAGGTGGAAGTGTTATGAGCACGATTTTGGTGTTGCTCGAGCACGACGATGGTGAGCCGCTCGAAACCTCTCTCGAAATGCTCTCCTTGGCCAGTGAACTGGCTGGGGCCACCGACTCCGAAATCGAGGCCGTCGTGTTCGACACGGCGGGGTCCGATGTCGCACAGTACCTGGACGGCGACACCATTTCTCGGGTTCACGGTGTCACCCATCCAGCGCTGTCAGCGTACGCTCCTCGTGGGTGGGCCGCTACGCTCGAACAACTGGTAGATGCTGGGACAGAGGCGATTCTCGCGCCCGGAACCGACCGGGGCCACGAGACCCTCGCTCACGTTGGCGCGAGTTTGGATGCACCGATGGCCGCAAACTGTACGGCAGTCGACGTCGGTGAGGAATACGAAGTTACCCGGCTGCGCTGGGGTGGCAGCGTCATCGAACACGCGGAACTCGCCGCAGACACCAAGCTCCTGACCACTGCCGAGCACGAACTACCACCGGTCGAGACGACGGGGGCGACAGACCCGGATGTCGAGGAGTTTCAGCCAGACCTGGAAGACGAACACCGCCGCGTCCAGGTCGATCGGTACGAAGAGTCCGATGTCGAAGGAGTCCCTCTCGGAGAGGCGCGCGTGGTCGTGAGCGGGGGTCGTGGCGTGGGGGGACCGGACGGGTTCGACCAATTGGAAGAACTGGCCGATTTACTGGGCGGCACTGTCGGTGCTTCCCGAGCGGCCGTCAACGAAGGATGGCGCCCCCACGACGATCAAGTTGGACTCACTGGGGCGAAGATCAGCCCAGACATCTATATTGCGTGTGGTATCAGTGGTGCCGTCCAGCATATGGTCGGCTGTAAAGGAGCCGAAGTAATCCTCGCGATCAATACTGACCCCGAGGCGGCAATCATGCAGAAAGGCGAATACGCGGTCATCGGCGACCTGCACGAAGTCGTCCCGGCACTCAACGAGGCTATCCGGGACGAGGCATAGTTGGGAGCGATTGCCTTCCAGTCGATCGGTTCCGATACCGACTATTCTATCGGGTTTCAGTATGAACCGATTTGTCTTCCCCGAGGACCCAGAGTGCTTGGTACAACCGCCATAGCGAACAGTCACAATCGGATGCAAGCTGCCTGGTGACCGTGAGATATGTTTCGTAGTCCGATTGTGTCGGCGATTCGGGATACGGCCTTTCCAGTTTCCCACCCGCCTGAAGCACGCTCCATTCTCGCTCACTCAGTACGAGATACCGGTCCGGCTGGCAGAACTGGAGAAACGCCGACGCCACCGGGTTGTCGACGCCATTGAGTCCGGTTAACGCGTCGAGTTTCGTGGCCGTCTCCGCATCGCCGACGGCGGTTGAGATGGCCGTTTCGACAGCCTCGTAGCTATTGTCACTATATGCTGATTCGACCGCTTGTCGTTCTCTTTCCGGATACCCTCCGAGAAACCGACGGAAGAACCACTGAACCACCCACTCAGCATCCCGCCAGCCGAACGCCCCACGTTCGAACATCGAGGGAAGGATTTCGAGATGTTCCTCTTCGACGGCCCACAGTGGTTGAACGTCGGGATACGCCTCGGCGCTGGTCTCGACGACCGAGGGCGACAATTCCATGATGGGCAGAGATGTGGACCCCACAGTCTCAACGTTTTCCCTCGATTTCGTGGCCCGTCTCCAACCAAGTGTGGGGAAGATTCATGGCCATTGAGAGTGATTTACGAAGGCGATAATGACCTATCCAACTGGAGGTGACACCGATGTCCAGTGAGGATCAAGAGCCAGTCAAGACCATCTGTCCATACTGTGGCGTCGGGTGTGGAATTCAGGTGAATCCTGGTGACGAACCAGGTGACATGCGATTCATGCCGTGGGGGGACGCGCCGGTAAACGAAGGCCGAGTCTGCATCAAAGGGGGTGCGGCCACCGAAGTCATCGATCACGAAGACCGCCTTACCGATCCGCTGATCAAGGAGGATGGAGAGTTCCGGGAAGCCACCTGGGACGAGGCGCTGAGCCGTATCGTCGACGAACTCGAACGCATTCGGGACGACTACGAACCGGACGCGATGGGCTTTTTCGGCTCGTCGAAGACGATGAACGAGGAGAATTACCTGCTCCAAAAGTTAGCCCGTCGGTTCGGCACCAATAACGTCGATAACTGTACCCGGATGTGCCATGCGTCGACGGTATGGGCACTCCGGACCAGCCTGGGTGCCGGTGCGATGACCAACAGCATGGCGGATCTGGAAGCAGAGGCCGACGTCTTCTGGATCCAGGGCGCCAATCCCGGTGAGCAACACCCGATC
Organism: uncultured Halobacteriales archaeon; assembly: GCA_964552115.1. GTDB lineage: Archaea > Halobacteriota > Halobacteria > Halobacteriales > Haloarculaceae > CAZKGF01. The sequence goes on along the minus strand of CAZKGF010000030.1, from coordinate 1,687 downwards.
GCCAACAGCGTCTACTTCAGACAAGCAGTAAACAACGGTGCAACGGTAATTCAGGTCGATCCGCACGCGAACAAGACCACCGAGTCGTTCCAGATCGATGACACGGATCGGCATATGCATCTCCAACTCGAGCCGGGGACCGATATTCCGCTACTGAACGTCGTCATCAAGACTGTCCTTGAGAACGATTGGATCGACGAGGAATTCATCGAACAACGGACGGAAGGATTCGACCACCTCCGTGAAACGCTGGCGGACTTCGACAAACAGGCTGCCGCAGATCAGTGTGGTGTGCCATTAGAGGATATCGAACTCGCTGCTGAGAAGTACGCTACTGCGGGGAATGCGGCGATCTTTACGGGGATGGGGATGAGCCAGCACACCTGCGGTGTGGACAACGTTCAAAACGAAATCAATCTGGCTCTCATCACCGGAAATCTCGGCCGTCCCGGGACGGGTGTGAATCCGCTACGGGGCCAAAACAATGTCCAGGGGACCTGTGACGTCGGGGCGATGCCGAACGTCTTGCCGGGTTACCAACTCGTCGACGATGATGAGGCACGGGCATCTGTCGAGGAGGTCTGGGGTTTCGATATCCCGGACGAGCCGGGTCTCACAAACGTGGAAATCTCTCATGAAGCCGGAAAGTCTATCCACGGACTCTATATCATGGGCGAAAACCCGGTGATGAGCGAGCCCGACGGGAATCGAGTGGAGGAACGCCTTCAGGAACTGGAATTCATCGCCGTCCAGGACATATTCATGACCGAGACCGCGAAGTATGCGGACGTGGTCTTGCCGGCGACGACCTGGGCCGAACGGGGTGGCACCGTCACAAATACCGACCGTCGGGTGCAACGAATGCGGCCCGTCGAAAAGGTCCACGAGAATACCAGGCACGATCTGGACATTCTTAGTGAAGTCGGAACGCGACTGTTCGGCGCGGATGGCGGCTTTTCGTTCGATGACCCCGAGGAGGTGTTCGAGGAACTCCGCCAGGTTTGTCCCAGCTATCACGGCATGACGTACGATGCGTTGGGCGAAGTCGGAATTCACTGGCCCTGTTACGAGCCTGGAGACGAGGGAGATTCGTTCCTTTACGAGGACAGTTTCGACACGGAGAACGGACTTGGCGTCATCGAAGGCGTGGTCCACCAACCGCCAAAAGAAACACCGAATGAAGAATACCCCCTCATACTCACGACGGCACGTCTAGAAGAACACTACAATACCGGGACGATGAGTCGCCGGTCACCGACGCTGAACCGACAACATCCGGAGAATTTCGTGGATATCCATCCAAACGATGCCGAACGGTACGGTATCGAGGACGGAGATGAGGTGACGATCCGCTCTCGGCGCGGAGAGATTACCGTTACAGCCCAGGTTACCGAGGCCATCAAAGAAGGATCGATCTGGACAACGCCACACTTCGCAGCAGCCTCCGCCAACCGACTGACGAACGACGTACTCGACGAACGTGCGAAAATACCGGAATACAAAGCTGCAGCGGCCGAGATCGAAGTAGATATTGCGACGTCGGATTCGGCCCCGGCCGACGACTGAGATCGGCACGTTCTGACGTTTTTTGGATGGGGGTTTGTTGCTACCGCTGAAATACTAGATAGACGGACCCTTGCATTCGAAGCGGGGCGAGGAGAGCGGTGTGTCGGACAACCTTATTGGC